>NZ_JAACGB010000003.1:0-287715 GCF_029237345.1 Aeromonas sp. 2HA2
ACCAAGAGAACGGGGCGAGCCTCGATAGCGGTGTTATGGGAGGGCTGGTTTAGGTTACAGACCCTCCTTGAAGGCTATGAACTGGCACTGTCTCTTGAGCATCAACAGATGTGATCAAGAGACAGCCTGAGGGTGCCCTTTTCAGCAGTGCTGCATTAATGAGCAATAGGCAGGGTTTCAGGGGCTTAACACGGCTATCGTGCACAAGCGCACATTTTTTCCTGCCGCACTGGGCCAAGATGAGTGGTGATGTTGTTTTAAGGACGTGTTTGTTTAATAAAAAGTTGCTTTTTTGTGTGTTATTTCGGTTTTTGTTTACGTATAATCGCCGCCGAACATGGATTCTAACAATAAAACTCTGTAGTTAAGGAAAGATCTCAATGGCCATCGAACGTACCTTTTCTATCGTCAAGCCGGATGCAGTCAGCAAAAACTTGATCGGTGCCATCTATAACCGCTTCGAGAGCGCGGGTCTGAAAGTCATCGCCGCCAAGATGCTGCACATGAGCAGCGAGCAAGCCGCTGGTTTCTATGCCGAACACCAGGGCAAGCCTTTCTATGACGGATTGGTCAGCTTCATGACGTCTGGTCCTGTCATGGTACAGGTGCTGGAAGGGGAAGATGCCATCCGCCGTCATCGTGAAATCATGGGGGCGACCAACCCGAAAGAGGCCCTGGCCGGCACCCTGCGTGCCTGCTACGCCGAGAGCATCGACCGCAACGCCGTGCACGGTTCTGACGCGCCGGCCTCTGCCGCCCGTGAAATCGCCTACTTCTTCTCCGACGACGAGATCTGCCCGCGCGGCTGAGTCTGGCGTTTGAAGATGATCAAGGGAGCCTCGGCTCCCTTTTGTTTTTTGGCCTTTTGGTCAATATCCCCTTATTCTCCGGGTAGAAAGCCAGACCCATTATTTGTACAATGCCGCCCCCTGACATCGTCAGCCAATAATTTATGTAGTTTGTGGACTGAGGCCTTTGATGAGCGAAATAAAAACCAACCTGCTGGATCTTGATCGGGATGCCATGCGTGCCTTCTTCGTCGAACTGGGCGAGAAGCCATTCCGGGCAGATCAGATCATGAAGTGGATTTATCACTTCGGTTGTGATGATTTCGATCAGATGAACAACGTCAACAAGGTACTGCGCGAGCGCCTGAAGGCGATCGCCGAGATCCGTGCGCCGGAAGTGAGCCGTGAACAACGCTCCTCTGACGGCACCATCAAGTGGGCGCTGCAGGTGGGCGGTCAGGAAGTGGAAACCGTCTACATCCCGGAAGAGGACAGGGCGACCCTGTGCGTCTCCTCCCAGGTGGGTTGTGCGCTGGCGTGCAAATTTTGCTCTACCGCTCAACAGGGTTTTAACCGCAACCTGAAAGTGTCCGAGATCATCGGCCAGGTGTGGCGCGCCGCCAAAATCGTCGGTGGCAAGCGCCCCATCACCAACGTTGTAATGATGGGCATGGGTGAGCCGCTGCTCAACCTCGCCAATGTGATACCGGCCATGCGCCTGATGATGGATGACTTCGGTTACGGCATCTCCAAGCGTCGTGTCACCATCTCCACCTCGGGTGTGGTGCCTGCGCTGGACATTCTCGGCGATCAAATTGATGTGGCCCTGGCCATCTCCCTGCATGCGCCGAACGACAAGCTGCGCTCCGAGATAATGCCGATCAACGACAAGTACAACATCGAGGACTTCCTCGCCGGTGTGCGCCGTTATCTGGCCAAGTCCAATGCCAACGGCGGTCGCGTGACCGTGGAGTATGTGCTGCTCGATCACATCAATGATGACATGCAGCATGCCCACGAGCTGGCCAAGGTGCTCAAAGACACCCCGAGCAAGATCAACCTGATCCCGTTCAACCCCTTCCCGGGCAATCCCTATGGCAAGCCGAGCAACAGCCGCATCGACCGTTTCTCCAAGGTGTTGATGGAATATGGCTTCACCGTCATCGTCCGCAAGACCCGTGGTGACGACATCGATGCCGCCTGTGGTCAGCTGGTGGGGGAGGTCATCGATCGCACCAAGCGCACCATGAAAAATCGGATGCAACAGGATGGGATTTCCGTCAAAATGGTTTAACTTGCTAAGCCATTGTATAGTCAGGGAATGGATACACGTACATTGATCGTAGTGGCAGCGCTCAGCGCGCTGCCCGGCTGTGTTACCGAGACCACTTACGCTGGCCAGAACTCTACCCAGCGTGAAGTGGGTCCCGACCTCAAGGCGGCTGCTCAGACCCGTCTGGATTTAGGTATTCAATATCTGCGGCAGGGCAATGCCGAACAGGCCAAGTTCAACCTTGATCGCGCCCTTCAATACGACCCCGACAACCCCAAGGTCCAGATCGGCTTCGCCTACTTCTACCAGCAGGTAGAAGACTACAAGGCGGCCGAAGAGAGCTACAAGAAAGCCCTCGCCATGGATCCGTCCAATGCTGACGCAATGAACAACTATGGTGCCTTCCTGTGCAACCGTGGCCGCTTCGACGAGGCGGAGAAGGCATTCCTGCAGGCCGTGAGTCAACCCGACTATATCCGGATTGCCGACACCTATGAAAATGCGGCACTTTGCGCCGCTCAAAATCGCAGAAATGATGAAGCAAGCGAGTACTATCGCTTGGCCTTGGGGTATAATCCCCGCAATCCAAGGTTATTGCTGGACATGGCTGAGCTTTCCATGAAAGATGGCAAGCTGCCTGATGTGCAGGCCTATCTCGTCCGTTTTGCCGATGTGTCAGACGAGAATGAAAGCAGTCTCTGGTTGAGATTGCGGCTGGCTCAGGCCATGGACAAACCGGCACTCCTTCACCAATTCGGGACTGAGCTGGTAAGGCAATATCCCACTTCGCAACAAGCCAAGCGTTACTTAGCCAATGACTACTGAACAGCCACACGATATTCAAGACGACTCTCAGGCAGCAGGCCCAGGCCAGCTGCTGCGCAACGCCCGTGAACAGCTTGGCTGGACACGAGAACAGGTTGCGTCCCGCATTCACCTTCGTCTGACCCTGATTGCTGCGATCGAATCAGATACGTATGACAAACAGACTTCCCATACCTTCATTCGGGGTTATCTGCGCACCTACGCCAAGCTGGTCGGCATCCCGGATGAAACCATTCTGGCTGCCTACGACAAGCTGGGGCTGACGCCACCTGACAACATCGACATGCAGAGCTTCTCCCGCCGTTCCCGCCAGCAAGCCAACGACAGTCGGCTCAAGGTGGTGACCTGGCTGGTGATCCTGGTGCTGATCGCGCTCTCCGTCGCCTGGTGGTGGCAGAGTACGGCGCGTCGCTCCGCCGGTGACGAGGCTCTGGCGGCAACAGAAATGAGCAGTACGACCGACATGGGTGTGACCGGCAATATGCCGGGCGCCACCCTGGCCCCTGCGATGGAGATGGCTGATCCTGCCGTCATGCCGGCGGTCTCTGATGCGGCGGCAACTGCCGTTGAGCAAACCGTGAGCAGTGCTGCTGCAACCGCTGCGCCAGCGACCCCAAGCAGTGCAGCTGCAACGGATGTGTCCGCTGAGGTGGCAACATCGGCTGGGGAAGGCGAGACAGCGAGTGATGCAGCCACTGCTTCCCAACTCAAGATGAACTTCACCGCAGACTGCTGGCTGGACGTCAAGGATGCCAATGGCAAGACGCTGTTCAGCGGTCTGAAAAAAGCAAATGATCAACTGGTATTGGAAGGATCCGAGCCGCTCAAGCTCATCATTGGCGCGCCCATGGCGGTCAATATCGAGTATCAGGGCAAGTCCATCGACATGAGCCGTTACAACAACGGCCGGACTGCTCGCCTCTCACTGCCGCAGGAGTAATCTGTCCGCCATGTCCGCTCACGAATCTCCCATTATTCGTCGTAAATCCAGGCAGATCATGGTCGGTAACGTGCCGGTTGGGGGCGATGCCCCCATCACTGTGCAGACCATGACCAACACCAAGACCACGGATGTGGCCGCCACCGTCGAGCAGATCCGGCGGATCGAGCGGGTTGGCGCCGACATAGTCCGGGTTTCGGTACCCACCATGGAAGCGGCCGAAGCCTTCAGGCTCATCAAGCAACAGACCCGCATTCCCATCGTCGCCGATATTCACTTCGACTACCGCATCGCCCTGAAAGTGGCCGAGTACGGCGCCGACTGCCTGCGCATCAATCCAGGCAACATCGGCAACGAAGAGCGGGTGCGTGCCGTGGTCGATTGCGCGCGCCACTACAACATCCCGATCCGGATCGGCGTCAATGGCGGCTCTCTGGAGAAAGACATTCAGGAGAAGTACGGCGAGCCGACCCCGGAGGCCTTGCTCGAGTCAGCCATGCGCCATGTGGACTACCTGGATCGCCTCAACTTCGACAACTTTAAGGTGAGCGTCAAGGCGTCTGACGTCTTCCTGGCCATCGGTGCCTATCGCCTGCTGGCCAAGCAGATCGAGCAGCCGCTGCACCTTGGCATCACGGAAGCGGGCGGTTTTCGCGCTGGCGCGGTGAAATCCGCCGTCGGGCTCGGCATGCTGCTGGCGGATGGCATCGGCGATACCATCCGCATCTCCCTGGCGGCCGACCCGGTGGAAGAGATCAAGGTGGGCTTTGATATCCTCAAATCCCTGCGCATCCGTTCCCGCGGCATCAACTTCATCGCCTGTCCCTCCTGCTCCCGTCAGGAGTTCGATGTGATCGCCACCGTCAATGCCCTGGAAGAGCGGCTGGAAGACATCATCACGCCGATGGATGTTTCCATCATCGGCTGTGTGGTGAACGGTCCGGGTGAGGCGTTGGTCTCTGATCTCGGGCTGGCGGGGGCGGCCAACAAGAGCGCCTTCTACGAGGGGGGCCAGCGGGTCGACCGGCTCGACAACAAGGATCTCATCCCGATCCTGGAGCGCCGTATTCGCGCCCGGGCGGCCATGCTGGATCCAGCCAACCAGATCCAGGTGGATAAAGGTTGAGCCAATGTGGGGCCACCTAGGGTGGCCCCGTCTTTAGGTTGCTGATTTTAAATCCCGCTTTGGAACACCCTGATTTTACCTCGGGGTCGAAAATCCCTATAATGCGGCCAAATTTCACGTCTTTTCTCGAGTATCAACGTGGCAAAACAGATCCAAGCTATTCGCGGTATGAACGATTGCCTGCCGGAGCAGAGCCCGGTATGGCAGAAAGTAGAACAGATACTGCGCCAGGTGGTTGCCAGCTATGGCTACAGCGAAGTACGCATGCCGATCGTCGAGCAGACTCATCTGTTCAAGCGTGCCATCGGTGAAGTGACCGATGTGGTCGAAAAAGAGATGTATACCTTCGAGGACCGCAACGGCGACAGCCTGAGCCTGCGTCCGGAAGGAACCGCCAGCTGCGTGCGTGCCGGCATCGAGCATGGCCTGCTCTATAACCAGGAACGCCGGATGTGGTACATGGGTCCCATGTTCCGTCACGAGCGTCCCCAGAAAGGCCGTTACCGCCAGTTCCATCAGTTCGGTGTCGAGCTGTTTGGCATCAAGGGGCCAGATATTGACGCCGAGCTCATCATGCTGACCCACCGTCTGTGGCGTCTGTTTGGTATCAGTGATCATGTTACCCTGCAGCTCAACACGCTCGGTCAGAGCAGTGAGCGCGCCGCTTACCGCGATGCGCTGGTAGCCTATTTGGAGCAGTACAGGGATAAGCTGGACGAAGAGAGCCAGCGCCGCATGTACAGCAACCCGCTGCGGGTGCTCGACTCCAAGGATGAGAGAGTACAGGCCATTCTGGTGAAGGCTCCGCGCCTGTTCGACCATCTGGGGGAAGAGAGTCTGGCCCATTTCGAGGGGCTCAAACGCCTGCTCGAGTCTGCCGGCATCAAATATGAAGTGAACGAGCGTCTGGTTCGGGGTCTTGACTACTACAACCTGACCGTGTTCGAGTGGGTCACCACCAGCCTGGGTGCCCAGGGGACTGTCTGTGCCGGTGGCCGTTACGACGGTCTGGTGGAGCAGCTCGGTGGTCAGGCGACTCCGGGCGTGGGCTTTGCCATGGGCATGGAACGTCTGGTGCTGATGCTCGAAACACTGGAACTCAATGCCGATATCCGTCCTGCGGTGGATGTGTATCTGGCCATGGTGGGTGAGGGCACCGAGCAGGCAGGCTTCCAGCTGGCAGAGCGTCTGCGCGATGCCCTGCCGGATTTGCGCCTGATGAGCCACTGCGGTGGCGGCAATTTCAAGAAACAACTCAAGCGTGCCGACAAGAGCGGCGCGGCCATTGCCCTGATCCTTGGCGAGACCGAGGTGCAAAACGGGGAGATCACCATCAAATATCTGCGTGGCCAGGCTGAGCAACAGACCGTCACGGTCGACGCCGCCATTGCCCTGCTGGCAGCCAAAGGAGACTAAGCAGTGGAAGTTTATACCACCGAAGAACAACAGGTTGAGGTCATCAAGAGCTGGTGGAAAGAGAACGGAACCTCGGTGCTCGCAGGAACTGTTATCGGTCTGGTCGGACTCTTTGGCTGGCGCTATTACAACGACTATCAGCTCACCAATCAGGAAGCTGCCTCCCAGGCTTACAACGAGATCTCGGCCCAGCTGGCCAAGGGTGATGCTGACACCTTCGAACAGGTGCAAGCCTTCATCACTGATCACAAGGGTGAGGCTTATGCCGAGCTGGCTGCCCTGCAACTGGCTGCGGCTGCCGTCAAGGCGAACAAGCTGGATCTGGCTGCAGAACAGCTGACTCAGGTCGCGAGCAATGGCGATGAGAGCATTCGTCCCATCGCTGCTTTGCGTCTGGCCCGTGTGCTGAACGATCAGGGCAAGGCTGATGAGGCCCTGACCCAGCTTGGCAAGATCAACAACGATGCCTTCAAAGCCCAGGTGGCGGAAGTGCGTGGCGACATACTCTACAAGCAGGGCAAGGCCGAAGAGGCCCGCGATGCTTATCAGGCAGCGGCTGATGCCGGTGGTCTGCAGGGCAGCGCCGAGCTCAAGCTGAAGATGGACGATCTGGCGCTGCCAGCCGTGACCACGGGTGGTGCTCCGGATGCGTAATTTGTTCAAAATGGTGGCCTTGGGGGCGGCAGTCTCCTTCGCCCTGCAGGGGTGTTCCCTGTTCAGCTCGGAAGAAGATCTCAACCCCATGGCGCCTTTGCCCGTGGTTGAGTCTGCCTTCACCGCTGACACCGCCTGGTCCTCGTCTGTCGGCGATGGCATCGGCGACTTCTACTCCCAGCTCAAGCCTGTGGTGGAAGAGGAGCGCATCTATGCCGCAGCGCGCGATGGCGACGTAACGGCCTTTGATCGTGCGAGCGGCAAAGAATTGTGGAGCGTGGATCTGGCCGATTTGCCGGTCAACGCCGAGAAGCGCAGTGCCCGTCTCTCCGGCGGCCTGGTTGCCCGTTATGGCAAGCTGTTCCTCGGATCCGAGAACGGGGTGGTTTACGCCCTGAACGAAGAGAACGGGGAAGTGCTGTGGCAGACCACAGTGCCGGGTGAAGTGGTGGCCAGCCCCGCCGTCGAAGACGGTCGTGTGGTGGTGCTGACGACATCCGGTCGTCTGGTGGCCCTCGATACCGATGAAGGCAAGCTGCAATGGACCCTGGCTGAAGAACAGCCGCCGCTGACCCTGCGCAGCGCAGGTGCTCCCGTCATTACCAACGGCGCCGTGCTCTATGGCCGCGCTGATGGCAAGGTGGGCATAGCCTTGCTGAGCAACGGTCAGCCGGTGCGTCAGTCCAAGGTGGCGGATCCGCGTGGTGCGACCGAGCTGGATCGCATGGTGGATGTGGATGCAACGCCGCTGATCGCGGGCGATGAGCTCTATGCCATCGCCTATAATGGCCAGCTGATGGCACGCAAGCTGATGACCGGTGACGAGGTGTGGAAGCGCAAGTATTCCGGCTACCGCGACATGGCAGTGACCGGCAATGCCATAGTGCTGACCGACAGCCGCAGCCATCTGTTTGCGGTCGACCGTCGCAACGGACTTGAGTTGTGGTCCAACACCCAGCTGGAAAATCGCACCGTTACGGCCCCTGTCATCCTGGGTGACTATGTGGTGGTCGGCGATGTGGAAGGTTACCTGTATTGGCTGGATCGTACCGACGGTACCATCAAGGCCATGCAGCAGCTCGACAGCAGTGGTCTCTACGCCGCCCCCCTGGTGGACGGTGACACCCTGTATGTGCAGAGCCGTGGCGGCAAGTTGTACGCTATCCCGCGTCCCTGATCGTCCGTCAATGTGAATATCCGGCTCCTGGTCTTCGGACCCGGAGCCTTTGTCGTCTTGAGAATGAGGCTTTTATGACTCCTGTAGTAGCCCTGGTGGGCCGCCCCAACGTGGGGAAATCCACCCTGTTTAACCGCTTGACCCGTACCCGGGATGCCCTGGTGGCCGACTTCCCCGGTTTGACCCGGGACCGTAAATACGGTCAGGCGAAGTTGGGCGAGCTGGAATTTATCGTGGTTGATACCGGCGGTATCGATGGCACCGAAGAGGGGATCGAGCTGAAGATGGCCGAGCAATCCCTGCTGGCCATCGAAGAAGCCGATGTGGTGCTGTTTATGGTGGATGCGCGCGCAGGATTGACGGCAGCCGATCAGGCTATCGCAGCGCATCTGCGCAAGACCCACAAGAAGGTGTTTCTGGTGGCCAACAAGACCGACGGCATCGACGGTGATTCCGCCGTGTCCGAGTTCTACAGCCTGGCGCTGGGCGATGTCTACCAGATCGCGGCCGCTCACGGTCGTGGCGTACTGAGCCTGCTGGAACTGGCCCTGGCTCCCCACCTGGAAACCCTGGTCGACGCCGCTGCCGAAGAAGATGCGCAGGATGAAGAAGAGGAGGACTTCGACGAAGAAGCCCTGCTGCGCATGGTAGCCGCCGGTGATCTTGATACCAGGGAAGATACCAAGGAGACCCCGTTCGCCGACTTGCCCATCAAGTTCGCCATCGTCGGTCGCCCCAACGTCGGCAAATCGACCCTGACCAACCGCATGCTGGGTGAAGACCGCGTCATCGTCTATGACATGCCGGGCACCACCCGCGACTCCGTCTATGTTCCGATGGAGCGTGACGAGCAGAAGTACGTCATCATCGACACCGCCGGTGTGCGTCGTCGTGGCAAGGTGCACGAGACGGTGGAGAAGTTCTCCGTCATCAAGACCCTCAAAGCCATTGAAGATGCCAACGTCTGCCTGCTGGTGATCGATGCCCAGGAGACCATCACGGATCAGGACTTGAGCATCCTCGGCTTCGTGCTCCACTCAGGCCGCTCGGTGGTACTGGTGGTGAACAAGTGGGACGGCCTGGATCAGAAGGTGAAAGAGGACGTCAAGAACGAGCTGGACAGACGTCTGGGCTTCATCGATTTCGCCCGTGTTCACTTCATCTCCGCCCTGCACGGCAGCGGTGTCGGCCACTTGTTCGAATCCATTCAGGAGGCGTACCAGTCCGCCACCCGCCGTACCAGTACCGCCATGCTGACCCGCATCATGCAGATGGCGCAGGAAGATCACCAGCCACCGATGGTGAACGGTCGCCGCGTCAAGCTCAAATATGCCCACGCCGGTGGCTACAATCCGCCCCGTATTGTGATCCACGGCAACCAGTTGAATGACCTGCCGGATTCGTACAAGCGGTATCTGATCAACTACTTCCGCAAGTCGCTCAAGATCATGGGCTCCCCGATCCGGGTCGAGTTCCAGGAGTCTGCCAACCCGTTCGAGGGTCGGAAGAACACCATGACCCTGAGCCAGGAGCGTCAACGCAAGCGCCTGCTCAAGGCCAAAACCAAGAAATAAGGCCCAGCGGCTGCCCTCACCGGCAGCCGTTTTTTCTTGGGAAGAGGCGAGGGGGATCTGCTGTGGGTCGGCCCACCGCAGATCCACTTTGAGAGGAGTCGAGTATGAATTCCCTGATTTGCCCGGCCTGCCACACAGCGCTGGACAGCCGCAGCCGCGAGGTGAGTTGTAGCCAGTGTCAGGCCCGTTATCGAGTCCGGGCCCTGTGTCCTGGCTGCCAGCAGGAGCTGGAGCGACTCAAGGCGTGCGGCGCTGTGGATTACTTCTGCAATCACTGCAACTGCCTGGTATCGAAGCGGTCGGTGATCTTTGAGGCGACCCCGGCCGCGCAACCATAAGAGAATAAAAAAACCCGGCAAATGCCGGGTTTATGCTGTGTGTTCTGCTATCAGCAAGGTGTAGGAGCGGTTTCTGCGCCAAATCTTGCGTTTGATGTCATTGAGCTTGAGTTTGCGTCTGGGGCTCCAGGCGCTCTTGGCTTTTCTGACCAGAGTAGTTCTTCTGCGAGCTCGCATCTTGGTCTCCTCCCATTGGGTGGCCATTTGGTACTACGAATGGAGCCTATCCGAAAATGCTGTCTACCAGTAGCTAACTTGATGAAATAAAGCGATAAAAACAATTTCGGACAGGCTCCGGTCTGTCTGGATGGTAACAGAGAACTTACCCGGAAAACAAATCTGTCAACAAGGGCTCAGCGCAGTGTGATCTGCTTGACCACTTCGGCGATGACGGTGGGGCGCTCTGTGCTTTGTGGCTCGCTGCTGTCGTCCTCATCCAACTCTTCACGTCTGTGTGCTTTTTGCTGTTCGTTGTCGAGCCAGAGCAGGCTCTGGTAGTACTGGCGCACGTTGTTGACGTAGTTGCGCGCCTCACCGCCACGGGCATAGCCGTAGCGGACCTTGCGGTGCCAGCGTGCCTGCTGCAGCAGAGGCAGAACCTCTTTCACATCGCTCCAGGCATCGGGATTCTTGCCCAGCTCCTTGGTCAGACGACGGGCATCCATCATGTGGCCATAGCCGATGTTGTAGGCGGTGAGTGCAAACCACACTTTCTCGTCTTCGGGCACAGAGGCGGGCACCTTCTCCATCATATGTTGCAGATAGCGTGCCCCCCCTTCGATGCTCTCCTCCGGATGAGTTCTGTCTTTGACCCCCATCGCCTTGGCGGTGGGCTCGGTCAGCATCATCATGCCGCGCACCCCTGTGTAGGAGCGGGCCTGCGGGTCCCAGTGGGACTCCTGATAGCTGATGGCCGCCAGCAGACGCCAGTCCACCGTGCGGGCATGAGTCTTGAACAGATCCTGATACTTGGGCAGCAGGCTCTTGGCCCGCTGTAAAAAGGTGCGGGTGTCGACGAAGTCGAAGTTCTGCACATGGCCGAAGTATTTCTCGTCCAGCTTGGCGATGGCGCCATCCATGAAGCGCTGGCCGAAGAAGTCGATGATGCTGGCGTAGAGACTGTCGTCGGGCAGCTTGGTCATGGCCCAGGCCACCGTCTGGTTCTTGGAGAGCGTCAGCCCCTCGGTGAGTTCGGGGTAGTAGCGCTGGGTGCGGGCCAGCACTGTGTCCTGCACCACCGTATAGTCAATCTTGCCGTCGGCCACCTGCTTGAGCAGCTCCTCCACGTCAGCGTCCCGGTTGGTACTCCATTTCAGCCCGGGGTACTCCTTGGCCAACTCCCTGAGCAGATCTTCACCGGTGGAGCCTGCCGGTACCACGATGGAGCCTCTCAGATCACCAATGTCCTTTGGCTTGGGCGAGCCATAGCGATACACCAGCTTGGGGGAGACCTGATAAAAACCGGGGCCGAAGCGAAACAGGGCACGCCGCTCCGGGGTAACGACGATGGCGGCGGCGGCGAGATCCAGCTTGCCTTTTTCAAGCAGCTCGACCAGTTCGGCGATGGAGTAGACGGGAACTATGGTGAGCTTGACCCCCAACCAGTCGGCATAGCTCTTCGCCAGCTCGTAATCGAACCCCTGGGCGAGGTCGTCACGCTGGTAATAAGAGGTGGAGCCATAGATGGTGCCAACCCGGATCTCGCCCCGTTGGCGGATCTGTTCCAGCTGGCTGGAGGGGGTGTAGAAGTCGCAGCCGACCAGGGTCAGCAGCAACATCAGCCCGATAAACAGTCGAAAAATGCAGCGCAAGTAGGTGAGTACCCTTGTTGAAAAAATCGGCATTTGTCATAAAAGAGGGACCTTTATACCAGAGAGTGTGCACCGAGTCACACTCGGTAAATCAAGAAAAACGTTTGTCCGGCGTGAGCCAGATCCCTATAATACGCGCGTCTCAAATCCCCCCACACTTTAAAACTTGGTGAGAAAGGTCATATGGAAATCTTGCGAGGTGCGCCTGCACTGTCTGAGTTTCGTATCCAAAAACTGTTGCAACGCTTTGCACAGATGGCAACGGCGAGTGGAGTAGAGAGCGGAGTAGAGATAGAGAGCGTTTACGCGGAATACGTGCATTTTGCCGAGTTGTCGGCCCCCCTGTCGCCGCCCGAGCGAGCGACCTTGGGCCAGCTCCTGCGCTATGGCCCGACCATTCCTGAACACACCCCCAGCGGTCAGCTGTTTCTCGTTACCCCCCGTCCCGGCACTATCTCCCCCTGGTCTTCCAAAGCAAGCGACATCGCCCATAACTGCGGCCTGACCCAGGTCAAGCGGCTGGAGCGCGGCGTTGCCTATTACGTGCAGACCAAGGGTGAATTGAGCGCAGCCCAGCGCAATGAGGTCGCCGCCCTGCTGCACGATCGCATGATGGAAGTGGTGTTTGCCGACATGGAAGAGGCGAGCGCCCTGTTTGCCCACCAGGCGCCGCGTCCTTTCACCCAGGTGGATGTACTGGGTGGTGGTCGTGCCGCGCTGGCAGAGGCCAACGTGGCGCTGGGTCTGGCCTTGGCCGATGACGAAATTGACTACCTGGTGGAGAACTTCACCAAGCTGGGCCGCAACCCCAACGACATCGAGCTCTACATGTTTGCCCAGGCGAACTCGGAGCACTGTCGTCACAAGATTTTCAACGCCGACTGGACCATAGACGGCGAGCAGCAGCCCAAGTCGCTGTTCAAGATGATCAAGAACACCTTCGAGCAGACGCCGGATCATGTCCTGTCTGCCTATAAAGACAACGCCGCCGTGATGGAAGGGAGCCAGGGTGGCCGCTTCTTCCCGAGCCCTGCCAGTGGTGAGTACCAGTATCATCAGGAGCAGGTCGACATACTGATGAAGGTGGAAACCCACAACCACCCGACCGCCATCTCCCCCTTCCCGGGGGCGGCTACCGGCTCCGGCGGCGAGATCCGCGACGAGGGTGCAACCGGTCGTGGCGCCAAGCCCAAGGCGGGTCTGGTGGGCTTTACCGTCTCCAACCTGCGCATTCCCGGCTTCGAACAGCCCTGGGAGCAGGATTTCGGCAAGCCGAGCCGCATCGTCAGTGCCTTTGACATCATGCAGGAGGGGCCGCTTGGCGGCGCCGCCTTCAACAATGAATTCGGTCGCCCGGCCATTCTCGGTTACTTCCGTACCTTCGAAGAGGAGGTGCCGAGCCACAACGGCGTCGAGGTGCGTGGCTATCACAAGCCCATCATGCTGGCGGGCGGCATCGGCAACATCCGCACTGATCATGTCCAGAAAGGGGAGATCCCGGTCGGGGCGGCCCTGATAGTGCTGGGTGGTCCGGCCATGAATATCGGTCTGGGTGGCGGCGCAGCCTCCTCCATGGCCTCCGGTCAGTCAGCCGAAGATCTCGACTTTGCCTCGGTGCAGCGCGACAACCCCGAGATGGAGCGTCGTTGTCAGGAGGTGATCGACCGCTGCTGGCAGCTGGGCGATGCCAACCCCATCGTCTTCATCCACGACGTGGGAGCGGGTGGCCTCTCCAACGCCATGCCGGAGCTGGTCAATGACGGTGAGCGTGGTGGCCGTTTCGATTTGCGCGCCATCCAGAGCGACGAGCCGGGCATGAGCCCGCTGGAGATCTGGTGCAACGAATCCCAGGAGCGTTACGTGCTGGCGGTGGCGCAGGACAAGCTGCCCCTGTTCAAGGCACTGTGCGAGCGTGAGCGCGCGCCTTATGCCGTGATCGGTACCGCCACCGAAGAGAAGCATCTCACCCTCTCTGACAGCCACTTTGACAACCAGCCCATCGATTTGCCGCTGGACGTGCTGCTGGGCAAGGCGCCCAAGATGCACCGCGATGTCACTACCCTGCCAGCTCAGGGCAAGCCGCTGCAACTGGACGGCATCACGCTGAACGATGCGGCCGAGCGGGTACTGCGTCTGCCCACAGTGGCGGAGAAGTCCTTCCTCATCACCATCGGCGATCGCAGCGTGACCGGCCTGGTCAACCGCGATCAGATGGTCGGCCCCTGGCAGATCCCGGTGGCCGATTGCGCCGTGACTGCGGCGACCTACGACAGCTACCACGGTGAAGCCATGTCCATGGGCGAGCGCACCCCGGTGGCGCTGCTCTCCCACGCCGCATCCGCCCGCATGGCGGTAGCGGAAGCCCTTACCAACCTGGCGCCGACTCACATTGGATCGCTCAAGCGGGTCAAGCTCTCGGCCAACTGGATGGCCGCTGCCGGTCATCCGGGGGAAGATGCTGGTCTCTATGAGGCGGTGAAAGCGGTGGGTGAAGAGCTCTGCCCGGCCCTTGGCATCACCATACCGGTGGGCAAGGACTCCATGTCCATGAAGACCCGCTGGCAGCAAGATGGCAAGGAGCAAAGCGTCACCTCGCCGCTCTCCCTGCTCATCACCGCCTTTGCCCGGGTGGAAGATGTTCGCAACACAGTCACGCCGCAACTGCGTACCGATCTGGGTGAGACCGACCTTATCCTGATTGACCTTGGCAACGGCAAGCAGCGCCTCGGCGCCTCGGCCCTGGCTCAGGTCTACCGTCAGCTGGGTGACAAGGCGCCGGATCTCGACAATCCGGTGCAACTGAAAGGCTTCTTCAACGCCATTCAGGCACTGGTGGCCGATCGCAAACTGATCGCCTATCACGACCGCTCCGACGGCGGCCTGTTCGTTACCCTGACCGAGATGGCCTTCGCCGGTCACTGCGGCCTCGATATCCAGCTGGACCGCATCGGTGGCGAGCTGTTGCCTGCGCTGTTCAACGAGGAGCTGGGCGCCGTCATTCAGGTGCGTCGCGACGACAAGGAAGCCGTGATGACACTGCTGGCCGGTCACGGCCTGGCTGCCTGCTCCCATGTGCTGGGCACAGTGCGCGAGGGGGACCTCATCACACTGCAGCGCGCGGGTACAGAAGTGTATCGTGCCAGCCGCACCGCCCTGCGCACCCTTTGGGGCGAGACCAGCTGGCAGATGCAGCGTCTGCGGGACAACCCCGAGTGCGCTGATCAGGAACACGCGGCCCGTCAGGACGCCATCGACCCGGGTCTGCAGGCCAAACTGACCTACAACCCGTCCGAGGATGTGGCCGCGCCCTATATCGCCAAGGGAGTTTCCCCCCGTCTGGCGGTGCTGCGCGATCAGGGGGTTAACTCCCATGTGGAGATGGCGGCTGCGTTCGATCGTGCCGGTTTTGCCGCTGTCGACGTCCATATGAGCGACATTCTCTCCGGCCGGATCAAGCTGGAAGCGTTCCAGACCCTGGTGGCCTGTGGCGGCTTCTCCTACGGCGACGTACTGGGGGCGGGCGAGGGCTGGGCCAAGTCCATCCTGTTCAACGACAACGCCCGTGAGCAGTTCCAGCGCTTCTTCGAACGTGGCGATACCCTCTCCTTGGGCGTGTGCAACGGCTGCCAGATGATGTCCAACCTGCGCACCCTGATCCCGGGGGCCGATCTGTGGCCGCGCTTTGTGCGCAACCGCTCCGAGCGCTTCGAGGCGCGCTTCAGCCTGGTGGAGGTGCAGGACTCTCCGTCCGCCTTCTTCGCCGGCATGGCGGGCTCAGTGATGCCCATTGCCGTCTCCCACGGGGAAGGGCGAGTGGAGGTGCGCGACGCCGCTCACCTGAGCGCGTTGCAAGCCAGTGGTCTTGTGGGTCTGCGTTTTGTCGACAACCGTGGTCAGGTGACCGAGCAATACCCGGCCAACCCGAACGGTTCGCCGGATGGCATTACCGCCGTGACCACCACGGATGGCCGGGCCACCATCATGATGCCGCACCCGGAGCGGGTGTTCCGCACCGTGGCCAACTCCTGGCACCCGGACAACTGGGGCGAGGATGGCGCCTGGATGCGCATGTTCCGCAACGCCCGTGTACGACTGGGTTAAACCCCGTCACCCACGCTGCAGCGCATCAAAAACCGGCCACTTGGCCGGTTTTTTTATTGGCAGAGGCGTGGTGCAGGCATGCCCAGTGTGGGCATCCCTGCTATCAGTGGAGGAGATGAGCGTTGGTTCGATGCAGATAAAAAATCCGGAACCAACCGGGCTGGTTTCGGATTTTGTGCATCGGGCGCAGGGAGCAATGGATCTTGGCGCATGGTATCCCGGCTTGGTGAGCCATTTCTCTATGACGTGGTTTTCATGTACTAAAAACCCGAGCCGGGTTGCTGCAAAAAATCGGCCTCTTGTGGCGTGTCTGCGCGACCCAGTATGGCATTGCGATGGGGGAAGCGGCCGAAGCGTTCGATGATCACCTGATGGCGGCGGGCAAAGTCGGCAAACCCTTCGAAGGTTGCTTGGGCCGGGGTTGTCGACTGTTCGGCCGCCAGCGCCTCGAACAGGGTTACGCTCCTGGCTTGCTGCTCGCGCGACTCGGCATGCTCCAGCGGCAGGTAGAAAAAGACCCGAGCCAGCGGGGAGATCGCCCTGTCTGCTCCAATAGACAATCCTTTCAGGCAGAGGTCGCGAGTATGGGGATCCTGGGCAAAGGCGCCGGGTGTGCCGCGATGTACATTGCGCGGCAGCTGGTCCAGCAGCAGGATCAGTGCCAACCGACCGACGGGTACCTCGGCCCAGTGGGCCAGGCTGCCAGCGGCCGCTGCCTCGGCCAGTTCGCCAAAGCGGCTCGCCAGCAGGGCATCGGTTTCGCGGCTTTTTCCCCACCAGAGTGAGGCTTGCCGCGCGGCACGGGTGGCATCATCGGCATCATCGCCAAACCAGAAATCGAGCAGAGGCTGCCAGGGTTGCATGGGAACTCCTTGGATCAGAGGGTCTGGGAGGAAAACAAGGCCAATTGACCCTGATGTGGTAGCTGCCGAAATGGCGGCTTCTCGTTACACTGTGCCATCTTTTACCCGAAATGAGGAACCCCCTCTGGTCGGCATTCGCCTGTGGCGCCTGCCCGGCGAGATGGCCTGCGTGCCCGAGGGGATTTTTCCACTGATATGAGGAATGCCTGATATGGCCGGAACCAGTTTGTTGGCCCTGCTCGATGATATTGCCAGCGTGCTCGATGACGTGGCGCTGATGACCAAGGTTGCGGCCAAGAAGACGGCCGGCGTGTTGGGGGACGATCTTGCCCTCAATGCCGAGCAGGTTTCCGGCGTGCGGGCAGAGCGGGAGCTGCCTGTGGTGTGGGCAGTGGCCAAGGGATCGTTTCGCAACAAGCTGATCCTGGTGCCTGCCGCCATCGCCATCAGTGCCCTGGTGCCCTGGCTCATCACCCCCTTGCTGATGCTGGGGGGCGCTTATCTCTGCTTTGAGGGGGCGGAGAAGCTGGCCCACAAGTTGTTGCCACACGATGCAGCAGAAGGTGAGCCGAGCAGCCAGGTTGTTCCCGACGATCTGGTGGCTTTTGAACAGCAGAAGGTGAAGGGGGCCATTCGCACCGACTTTATCCTCTCCGCCGAGATCATCGTGATCGCGCTCGGCACTGTGCAAGGCAGCAGTCTGGGTTTGCAGATCTCCGTGGTGGCAGGCATAGCGCTTTTGATGACGGTGGGGGTCTATGGTCTGGTGGGACTTATCGTCAAACTCGACGACATAGGTCTGCACCTGTTGCAAAAGTCCGACGGCAGCACCTTGCGCCGCGCAGTCGGGCAGGGGCTGCTGGTGACGGCGCCCCGTTTGATGCATCTGCTGGCGCTGGTGGGGACCATCGCCATGTTCATGGTGGGGGGCGGCATACTGGTGCACGGTTGGCCCTTCGCCCATCACCTGATAGAAGGGGCGGCCGGGGCACTTGCCACCTTGCCAACAGTGGGTACAGTGCTGGCCGCCATCACGCCAACCCTGCTTAACGCCGTGGCCGGTGTGGTGGCAGGTCTGCTGCTGGTGCTGGCGATCACACTGGTGAGCAAACTCAAACCCGCCAAATAACGGCGGTTTGTCCACTGTCGGTGCCCGGCCGACAGAGGCCGTCGCACAGATGATTGTTTGTCCTGTTTGTTGACTCGGATGGGGGCTAGGCAAGTGCCGGCCCCCTTCGTACTATCCGAACTGGCACTAGCCCATAGAGGCTGGGTCACATGACATGGATGCAAACAAACAAGGACCATTATGAACCCACCCGAATGGCTGGATGATCACATCTATGCCGCCCCCGACTGCCCGGCGGTCGACGCCGATTTTCATCAGGCCCGTCATACGCTGACGACCTTGAGTCAATTGCTGAACGAGCTTCCTCAAACCACAGACGTCAATGGCTTGCGCCACTTGCTGCGGGCCATCAGATCCTGCTGGACCGACGTGAACCGGTTGGTGTGGAACAGCCAGACCTATGCCTACAACCGGCTCAGTCGCAATGGTTGCGACGAAGCGGCCAAGGTGCTGCTATCCCGTGGCCAGCAGTTGCAGGCGACCCTGGCCCAGCTCAGCAAGCCGGTGACCCTGTTCTGGGCAAGTGCCCCCGAGGGGCAGGTTCGAGCCTTGCTGCAGGATGCCGAGCTGTTCGAGCTTGCCTACCTCATTCGTCATGATCGCCGCCTGCAGGATCAACGGCTGTCGCTCGAGAGCGAGCAGCTGATCGAGGGGCTCTCGGTGGATGGACTGCAAGGCTGGGGGGATCTCTACGACAGTCTGGTGGGCCGACTCAGGCCCGTGGTGGACGGAGAGCCTATGGGACTGGCCCAGGCGGATAACTTGCTGGCTCACCCGGATCGGGCGCGCCGTGCCAGCGCCTGGCACGGCATCCAGGCCGCCTGGCAGGCAGAGCAGGAGACGGTAGCCGCCATCCTCAACGCCATCAACGGCTGGCGCAACGAACTCGCCGCCCAGCGTGGCAAGACGCGTCGGCTCGATGCGCTGGATGTCTCCTGCCATCAGAGCCATATCGAGCGCGCCACTCTGGATACCCTGATGGCCGAGGCTGACGCCCACAAAGCGCTGGGACGGCGAGCCCTGCGCGCCATGGCCAGCGCCCAGCAGATCACCGATTTTGCCCCCTGGGATCTCTATGCCCCTGCGCCCGCCTCGCCCTCGGCCCTGCTCAGCTTCGAGCAGGCACTGACCCTGGTGGCCGATGCCTTCGCCGGGTTTGACCCTGAAATGGGGGCCTTTGCCCGCATGATGGCCGATAAGGGCTGGATTGATGCAGCCCCCAGCGCAAACCGGCGCAGCGGTGCTTACAGTACCGAATATGCCTATCCTCCCGAGCCTCGGGTGTTTCTCACTTTCGAGGGCACCATGGACAACCTCATCACCCTGGCCCACGAGCTCGGGCACGCCTGGCACAGCTGGCTGTTGCGGGACTTGCCGCTGGAGCAGCGCGACTACCCCAAGACGCTGGCCGAGACCGCCTCCCTGTTTGCCGAGGCCCTGGTGCGTGATGCCCTGTTGGCCGCCACCGACAACATGGAGCAGCGCAGGGCCATCGCCTGGCTGGACGGGGAGCGCGCCGCCAGCCTGCTGCTCGACGTTCCGGCCCGCTTCACCTTCGAGCGGACCCTGGTGACGGCGCGGGAGCAAGGCTATGTGGGGGCAAGCCAGCTGCGGCAGATGATGAAATCCGCGCAGCAGCAGTGCTATGGTGACACCCTCAGCCAGTACGACGAGCTGTTCTGGGCCAGCAAGGGCCACTTCTCCATCACCGAGCTCGGGTTTTACAACTACCCCTACCTGTTCGGCTACCTGTTCAGCCTGGGGCTCTATGCCCAGAAGGAACGGGCCGGGGGCGAGTTTGCCCACGCCTATCGCGCGCTGCTCATCGACACGGGCCGTATGAGCGCCGAGGATCTGGTGGAGAAACACCTGGGGGTCGACATTCGCGAACCCGCCTTCTGGCAGGAGAGCCTGCGCTATGTGGAGGAGGCGGTCGATCGCCTCGAGCGACTGGTGTGACGGGCTGGCCCGTCTATCGCATTGGCTGATCAGACCGGCCGTTCGGGGGCGCCCCGGCGGCCCCTGTTTCTTTCGTGGCGGGCCCGCAGCGGCCCGGCCATGTGCATTTCACCCAGGGCAGCCTCTGCCCCCTGATATTGATGACGAGCGTTTGATGCAACAAAGAGTCTACCCACAGCAGTGGCGCAACCAGCATATCTATCCCGCCCTCGACTGCCCCGAGCTGGAAGCGGACATGAGCCTGGCCCGTGCCAACCTCGCCGGGCTTGCCGGTTTTATCGACGGTCTTGAGCAGGTATTGGGCAATACCGACGCCTTGCCCGATTTTTTGCGGGAAGTGCGCCTGCGGGCCCAGCGGATCCGCAATATCGGCTGGAACGTCGCCGTGCTGGCGGCATCAAAGGGCAGTCAGGATGCCTGCTATCCGCTCGCCAAGCAGCTGGCCTCCCGTGCCCGCGCCCTCAACGCCGATCTGTTCAAGACCCTTGCTCCGGTGGAAGACCTGATGCTGGGGCTGCCCGAGCCCGAGTTTGAGCGGCTGATGCAGGATCCCTTGCTCGGAGAAGAGGATTACCGGCTGCGCCATGAGCGCCGGCTGCAGGATCAGCGCCTGCCGGTGGAGGCCGAGCAGCTGGTGATCGGGCTTGGCACCGATGGGCTGCATGGCTGGGGCAACCTCTACAACGATCTGGTGGGCAAGATCCGCCTCGTTGTCGATGGTCGCGAGATGGGGTTAGCCGAGGCGAGCAATCTGCTATCCAGCCCGGTGCGGGCACTGCGCCGCGAGGCCTTTGATGCCATCAGTGCCGGCTGGGAAGGTGAGCAGGAGACGGTGGCCGCCATCCTCAATGCCCTCAACGGCTGGCGGCTGGAGCTGGCGCGCCAGCGTGGCAAGGTGCGAGCCCTCGATGCGCTGGATCTCTCCTGCCATCAGAGCCATATAGAGCGGGCCACCCTGGATACCCTCATGGCCGAGACGTATAACGCCCGGGGTCTGGGCCAGCGGGCACTGGGGCTGATGGCCCGGCAGCTTGGCATCACAGATCCGGGGCCGGAGGACTTGTTTGCACCGCCCCCGGCGGCCAGCAGTCGCGAGATCTCGTTTGAAGAGGCGATCGAGATCATAGCCGCGGCCTTTGCCCGCTTCGATCCCGAGATGGGGGAATTTGCCCGCATGATGGCCGAGAAGGGCTGGATTGATGCGGCGCCCACCCCGAACCGGCGCACTGGTGCCTACTGCACCAAGTTTGCCGATCCGGTGGAGCCGCGGGTCTTCATCACCTATGCCGGCACCATGGACAACGTCATCACGCTCGCCCACGAGCTGGGTCACGCCTGGCACAACTGGCTCATTCGCGATCTGCCGATGAGCCAGCGCAGCTACCCCATGACGCTGGCGGAGACCGCCTCCATCTTCGCCGAAACCCTGGTGCGCAGCGCCCTGTTCGAGCAGGCGCAGACGCCGGAGCAGCAACAAGCCATCGCCTGGGCCGAGGCGGACGGCGCCGCCACCTTCTTGGTCAACATTCCGGCACGCTTCGACTTCGAGCAGGCCCTGGTGGCTGCCCGTGGACAGGGTTATGTGTCGGCACAGCGGCTAAAGACGATGACGGACGAAGCCTGGGGTCGCTGGTATGAGGGGAGTCTGGTGCGTTATCACCCTCTGTTCTGGGCGGCCAAGGCGCATTTTTCCATCGCCGGACTTGGTTTTTACAACTACCCCTACCTGTTTGGCTATCTGTTCAGTCTGGGGGTCTATCAGCAGTTGATGAGCCGTCAGGCGGCAGGGGAAACGAATGTGGCCGAGGCCTATCGCGCCTTGTTGCGCGATACCGGCCGCATGAGCGCCGAAGATCTGGTGGCAAAACACCTGGGTCAGGATATCCGCGGGGCAGCCTTCTGGCAGGGCAGCATGGCGCTGGTGGCGGCGGCGGTGGATCGCTTCGAGCAGATCTGCGGCTAAGGGGACTCTGGCACGTAAACGCGCCGCCGGGCAGTGTATCTGCCCTGCGGCTTTTTCATGGTTTCCCACTGATAATGCAGGGCGTGGGGCTGATCATGGCTGATAAAGAGGGCGGCCTTGTGGTACTGAACAACCTTGGTAGGCAATCGTTTACTGTCCCATGGCAAAGCCACTTGCCTCGCTAGCCAGGTGATCCCTTCGCCACAGCGGGTGCCCACTTTTATTGTCGAACGGAGCAGGTGAGGTATCTGATTGACTTAATCTGGTTTCATCCGCAACTGGAGGCGTGATCCAAAGCAAGAAAGTGGGATGTTTTGGTGGCGCAAGGCCCCGCCGCTGGGGTAGTTTCGATAGAACCGACACAGTTTTTGAGGTCTTGTCCATGATCATCTATCTGCATGGCTTTGATGCCACCAGCCTCGGCAATCATGAAAAAGTGCTGCAGTTGCAGTTTATCGATGATGATGTGCGTTTTGTGCACTACAGCACGGTTCATCCCCGTCATGACATGAGCCACCTGCTCAAGGAAGTGAAAAAGCAGCTCGACATGAGCACAGACCCCAAGCCTCTCATCTGCGGGGTGGGGCTGGGAGGTTACTGGAGCGAGCGGATCGGCTTCTTGTGCGGCATCAAACAGGTGATCTTCAACCCCAATCTGCACCCCGAGATCACCATGCAGGGCAAGATAGACAGACCGGAAGAGTACGAGGATATAGGCACCAAATGTGTGTCTGAATTTCGTAGTAAAAATTCAGGAAATTGCCTCTGCATCCTTTCCGTTCAGGATGAAATCCGCGATAATGGCGACATTGAGCGTGAATTGAAGAATTATTACAACATCGTGTGGGATGAGCGAGAGACTCACAAGTTCAAAAATATCTCTCATCACCTGCAACAGATGAAGGCTTTCAAAGAAGCCTGATCGATTGTCACGTCATGGATTCAACTATCAAGGGAGCCGATGGCTCCCTTCGCTTTAATGGAACCGAGGTAATTAACCATGACCAATATTGTTGTCGTCGGCGGTGGAGCTGGCGGTCTGGAGCTGGCTACCAGCCTGGGTCGCAAACTGGGCAAGAAGAACAAAGCCAAGATCACCCTGGTCGACCGTAACCGTACCCACCTGTGGAAACCCCTGCTGCACGAAGTAGCCACCGGCTCCATGGATGCGGGTATCGATGCCCTGAGCTACCAGTCCCATGCCAAAAACCACGGTTTCGATTTCCAGCTGGGCAGCCTGACTGACATCAAGCGCGACGAAAAACGCATCGTGCTGGGGAAGATCGTCGATGAGAATGGCGACATAGTGGTGCATGAGCGGGAGGTACCGTACGACATCCTGGTGATGGCGATCGGTTCCGTTTCCAACGACTTCAACACCAAGGGCATCAAGGATCACTGCATCTTCCTGGACAGCCCCTCCCAGGCGCACCGTTTCCACAACAGCATGATGAACCGCTTCCTGCAGTTCGCCACCGAATACCAGCCTGGTGACAAGGTGAAGATCGCCATCGTTGGCGGCGGTGCCACTGGCGTCGAGCTCTCTGCCGAGCTCTATAACGCTGTGGAGCAGCTCTATGCCTACGGTTTCAAGAACCTCACCACAGAGAGCCTGAAGGTGACTCTGGTGGAAGCGGGCCCCCGCATACTGCCCGCGCTGCCGGAGCGCATCAGTGGCGCGGCTCATCAGGAACTGGTCAAACTGGGGGTGGATGTGCGTACCGCCACCATGATCACCGAAGCCACCAGCGATGGGCTGCACACCAAGGATGGGGAGCTCATCGAAGCTGACCTCATGGTGTGGGCTGCCGGTATCAAGGCGCCGGATTTCATGAAGGATATCGCCGGCCTTGAAACCAACCGCATCAACCAGCTGGTAGTGAAAGAGACACTGCAAACCAGCCGTGACGAGAACATCTTCGTCATCGGTGACTGCGCTGCCTGCCCGCAGCCGGATGGCAAATTCGTGCCGCCACGCGCCCAGTCCGCCCACCAGATGGCGACCCAGGCATGCAAGAATATCCTGGCCAAGCTGGAAGGCGGCGAGATGAAGCCTTACCTCTATCACGATCACGGCTCGCTGGTCTCTTTGAGCCGCTTCTCCACAGTGGGCAGCCTGATGGGCAACCTGATGCGCGGCTCCATGATGGTAGAAGGCTACATAGCGCGCATGGTTTACATCTCGCTGTACCGGATGCACCAGGTCGCCCTGCACGGCTACATCAAGACGGGTCTCATCATGCTGGTGGGCCGCATCAACCGGGTACTGCGCCCGACCCTGAAGCTGCACTAAGCCGCTTGGGGCAAACGTGCCGGGGCGGCAATGGCCCCGCGCACCATGAAAAAAGGAGAGGCCAAGGCCTCTCCTTTTTTGTTTCCGGGGTATCAGGAGGCGTCCACCTGAAGGGTGCGAACCTCGGTGAGGGCGGCGGTGAAGAAGAGCCGCGCCAGCTCAGGATCCCCTTGCCCGGCATCGCGGGCGACGTTGGCAATATCGCCGCCGAGCAGGGTGATGGTGTTGCCGACCTTGCTCACCCGATCGATGAGGGAGCCGAATTGCTGGGAGAATGCCGTCGTCTGGCCGAGAAAGCCTTGCTGACGCTGGATCTGCCCCTCAATCTGGTTCACCTGTCCCTCCAGACTGTTCACCTTGTTCTGGGTTTGCGTCAGGGTGATGGCCAGGGCGATGAGGCCCGGCAACCCCAGCAATCCCAGCCCCAGCAGGTAGAGCTTTTTCTTGTTGAGGGAGTCCAGCTCCTGACGGGCCCCGGCCAGGTTGGATTGCAGCCCGGCTATGGTGGCTTGCAGCTCCACGCCGATCCGTTGCAACGCTATGTTGTCTTGCGTGATGCGATCGTTGGCCGTCTGGCTGGCGGTCAGGGTCTGGGCGGTCAGCGTCTGGATGGGGGCGATCTCCTGCTGGACCAGATCGACGAATGCCTTGAGCGCCTCTGGGTTGAAGGGGCCGGTATTGGCCAGCTGCTGCGTCAGTTGCACCTCCAGGCGTGCACCAAACGCCAGGACCTGCTGCTGCATGGTTTGCACCTGGGGCAGCAGCGCCGCGACGACCTCCTCGACGTTCTGCTGGATGTTGACGGCGTTTTGCGGCAGACCGGTGAAGGACTGAATGACGATTTCGGCCTGCTGCATGTTGGCAATGGATTGAGAAAGAATACCGTTGCTCATGGGCTCTCCTTGATGGAAGAGGGCGGCCTGGCCGCCCTCCCGTGGGTTAGGCGGCCAGACGGCCGACGAAATCGGCTATGGTGGCGGTCGCGGGCACTTGCATGGGGCTGACGCCGGCCATCTGGGCCTTGATGGTGTTCACGTCGACGAGCACCGTCTTCACTGTGGTGTCGGCGGCGGTCAACCAGAGCTGGCGGATGTCGTCGCCACTGGTGATGCCCTTGTCCAGATCCGTGATCAGGCTGCCGAGATCCGAGGTCAGGGCGTCCCAGGCATTGCTCATCTGGGTCGCGGCATTGACCGCGTTTTGGGCCTGTACCTGGAGCCCTTTATAACCATTGCCGATCTGGGTGGCGATCAGTACCTCGCTGTTGAGGTTGCTGCGCTTCTGGTACAGATCCTGGCGAGCGCCCAGCGAGTTGTGCAGCACTATGGAGCCTGCCGTGATACCGGCGGCACCTGCCACCATCATGGCGACCCCACCTATTACCACAGGTGTCGAGGTGCCGGCGGTGACGAAGTCGGCCACTGCGCCTATGGCAGTGACGAAGGCTCCACCAATCACTAGCAAGCCCCCAACCACTATGCCGGCGATGGCACCGTCGATGGCCGCGTTGACCTTGTCGATGTCACCGTTGAGCTGAGCCAGGACCCCGTTGTCGCCCTGCACCTTGCTGTTGAGGTTCACCACTATGCCCTGGAAGTTGCGGGAGTCGGTGATCAGATTGTTGTTGAGATCCAGAATAATAAGACGGGTATCGGAGGATACCTTGTGGTACTCGGTGGCCTGTTCCTTGATGACGTTCAACTGCCTGAGCCACTGGGCCTTGGTGGAGCCGGGAGGAAGCACGGTCGGGATGGCATTTTGCAGGGCGTAGTAGTTGGAGATGTTGCTGATGTTGGTGATGATCTGTGGCTGGATCTGGTTGAGGTACAGATCCGCATGCCCTTTGGCGACGTCCAGTCCCTGGTTGATCTGGGTCTGGTTATCCTTGAGGTTCGGGAACTGGCTGAAATCCACGGACACCTGTTGCTTGACGCTGTTGCAATAGGTCTGGATCTGCAGCGCCTGACCGGCCTGACCGGCCATGCTCTGATCCATGGAGATGGTTGCATTTATCATGTCTATCGTCCTTTTGTGGTGGGGTTAAGCATCGGGCAGGACGCCGTTGCCGGCGTAGGCGGTCTTGATGTCATTCACCTGATCGGAGAGCTGTTGCCAGGATTGGGTATCCAGCGCCAGGGTGCGCCTGAGCAGACGCACATCGCCGTCGTTGCTGAGGTCGGCCACTATGGGGACGGCGCTCTGATAGGCGTCGGCCACCTTCTGCCAGCCGGAGGGCAGGCCAGTGATCGCTCGGGCTACCGTCTCGTAGGTGCTGACAAACAGCTGGTTCTGGGCCTGCACCGACTTTGCGACCGTCAGCATGGCGTTGGTCTCGGCCAGTGCCTGGTAGGCCTGAGCCAGTTTCTGGGTATTGGCCTTGAGCTCCTTGGCTGCCAGGCTGGCACCGGCTATGCCGGATGACAGGGCCTGGATACCGGCGATCATGTATTGGGTCTGCTGGTCTGATCCCTTGGCCGTGCCTTGGCTAGCGGCAGGCTTGGCGGCGGTTTTTTCCTCCAGCGCCAGCGAGGTCACGATAGCGTGGCCCAGTTGGCTGACACCCTCACCGGCCTTGCCACCCTCATCGACAATGGCCTGAATGTTTGCCGCTATGGCCTGGTTCAGTGCGTCTATGGCCTTGGCCTGGCGCTGAGCATCGGCGATCAGATCCTGCTCGAGCTGAGTGATCACCCCCAGGAAGTTGTCCATCAGGGGACGCAGCGAACCCCAGGCGACCTGAACCCGGGTGTTGAGCGTCTGGGCCAAGAGCCGGTAACTCCGGGCCTGATCGGCCAGAGAGGTCAGCTGTTCTGCCAGCTTGGCTCGCCCGGCCAGCACGGCCGCATCGTCATCCTGGCCGAGCAAGCGGTTGAAGGCCGCGACCAGGGCGTAGAAATTCGAGCCATAGCTCATCAGATGGATAAGGCCAGGCAGGTTGTCTTGCTGGTAGTAGCGCGCCTGGTTGAGCATCTGGGCCTGGTAGGCCTCAATCTTGACTGCCAGGGATGAGTCGAGCTCACTCCTGGCCAGGGACTGCTGCATCAGCAGCAGATTGGCATAGCTCTGGTTGAGCAGGGCCGGTGAGGCCGCAGACAGGTAGGCTGCCAGCAGGCCTTGATCCCCAAGATCCAGTGTGGTGATTGTGGTCATGGTGTGGCCTCCGCACGGGCTTTGGCGAGGTGGCTTGCGTGGAAAGATACCCGCGTTGAAGGGGTGGGATGAGGTGGTCGGGTGTCGAGCTGCATCATGATGCTGTCCTCGTGACGAAGTGGGTCAGTCTCCGGCGTCGGGCCGGGACAGACTCACCCTATGGAAAGGCGAAATGGGCCACAACTGATATTTTTATCACTTGATGTTTGGGCCAGATCGGCTATTGAGGGGGCGCCTGGATGCTGATCGTGCAGCTTGCTCAGCCTTGCCTCCCGTTGCTTGATGCCGGCAGGATCCAACCGGTCGACTCTCTATGGATCCTGCTCCTCGAAACACAAACAGCACTGACCCACAGACACGCATCGAGTCTGTTTTCTTGCTTGGAAACTATCGCTGCTTTAGGCTGTCTACCCAGTGAATCGATAAGGAAACCAAGATGATCCTCTCAACTACCCCCACGCTGGAAGGCAAGACCATTCGTGAATACCGCGGCATCGTCGTGGGAGAAGCCATTCTCGGCGCCAATATCTTCAAGGATCTGTTTGCCGGTATCCGCGATATCATTGGTGGCCGCGCCGGTGCCTACGAAAAAGAGCTGGCCCGCGCCCGCGAGATTGCCTTCGATGAACTGAAAGAGCGCGCGCAGGCGCTGGGCGCCAACGCCGTGGTCGGTATCGATATCGACTACGAGGTGGTGGGGCAGAACGGCAGCATGCTGATGGTCAGCATCAGCGGTACCGCCGTTGTAATCTAAGCCCTGTCAGCCATTGAAAAACCGGCAACCTTCTGCCGGTTTTTCTGTTTCTGCCCCGGCGTTGACCGGAACTGTGACAAATCCGGTGATCTTGCTGGCCAGCCTGCATACGCAGGGTTGCCCACTGCCGCCATACTGAAGCAAGGGAAACAGGCAGAGAGGTCAATCATGTGGCATTTTCGCTGGTTATTGTTGTGGTGCTGGCTGGGCAGCGCCGCAGGGGCCAACATTCAGGCAGTAACAGAGGAGCTTCCTCCTTACAACTATCGGGACAGAGACGGTCTGGTAACGGGTCTGTCGGTGGATCTCCTGCAACGGATGGTCGACAGGAGCAAGCTTTCGCTCGACAGCAAGGGGGTGCAACTCCTGCCCTGGGCGCGGGCCTACCAGATGGCGCTGCATCACCCGAACACAGTTATCTTCAGCATGGTACGGCTGCCGGAACGAGAAGCGCTCTTTCACTGGGTTGGCCCCATAGGACCTCGCACCCTCTGGTTTTATCGCCTGGCGAAACGAGAGGAGGTGACGGCCAATCAGCTCTCTGAGTTGGCATCCTGGCGTATTGCCGTTGTGCGCAATTCGGCTGCGGCACGTGAACTGGCTGATCAGGGGCTTAATCTGGTGCTGGTGCACGATGAAGATGACAAGTTTCGCATGATGCTGCGCAGGCGAGCGGACATAGCTCCAGCCATGCAGATGGGGGCGGCCTATCACATAGAGTCGCTGGGCCACAGCTATTCGGATTTTGTCCCCCTGTTTCAGTATCAGGACACCAAGGAGTTCTACTTTGCCTTCAGCCTGGATACGGACGAGGCCATCATCAAGGCATTGCAAAGGACCCTGGACAGCATGCGCGCGGATGGGACTTACGATGAGATCACCCAGAAATGGGAGCGTCGCTTCTGGATCAGGCCCGCGAGCGAATGAGCGTCTGCGCGGCGGCCCATGTCACTGAGGTGGCAAGGGTGGCTGTGATGGTTCGCGCGTTTCGCCGAATCGCTCACCAGGGCCAAGCAGCTTATCCAGATGTCTTTAGGGTTATTTGCGGGTTACTATGAGTCCATCAAGGTCGGCGCCATAATGCCAGATGGCCGCACTCGTGACAGGACACCTGACAATGACATTACTCAAGCCGCCAGGGCTCAAGCCTGGCGACACCATAGGTTTTTTCTCCCCCTCCAGCGCAGCCACTGCCTGGGCGCCAAACCGCTTTGCCCGTGCAAAGCGGTTTATGGAAGCGCAGGGCTTCAGGCTCAAGGCGGGCAGCCTCACCGGCCAGCAGGATCACTGGCGATCCGGCACCATAGCCGCGCGGGCTGCCGAGCTCAATACACTTATTCGCGATCCGCACGTGCGTTGCATCATGTCGGTGATTGGCGGCAGCAACTCGAACTCCCTGCTGCCCTATCTTGATTACGAGGCGCTCAAACGGGATCCCAAGATCATCATCGGCTACTCGGATGTGACGGCCCTGCTGCTCGGCATTTATGCCAAAACCGGCCTCGTCACCTTTTATGGCCCGGCGCTGGTGGCATCGTTCGGTGAATTGCCCCCGCTGGTAGATGAGACTCTGGCCGGGTTTAGCCAGGTCTGCCTGGCTGGTGGGGGCGCCGTGCCTCATACCTTGCCGACCCCTGCTTATTGGACCGACGAGCGGCTCGATTGGGAAAACCAGACTCGGGCCAAGCAGTGTCAGCCCAATCGGTTGATCTCGGTGGGGACAGGTCGGGTGCGGGGACGGCTGCTGGGTGGCAACCTCAATACCCTGACGGGGATCTGGGGCTCTCCCTACATGCCGGCCATAGCGCACGGAGATATTCTGCTGCTGGAAGACAGCCTCTTGACAGCTGATACGGTGGAGCGCTCCTTCGCCCATCTCAAGCTGTGCGGTGTATTTGACCGCATCGGCGCCCTGGTTCTCGGCAAGCACGAGCTGTTCGATCATCAGGGCAGTGGCAAGCGGCCGCTCGATATTCTGCTGGAGGTGGTGGGGACGCCGCGTTTCCCCATATTGGCGGAGTTTGACTGTGCCCACACTCATCCCATGCTGACTCTGCCTCTTGGCATCGAGGCTGAGCTGGATCTCGATGCCCGGACCCTCACCCTGTGCGAACCCTGGCTTGGCGAGTGAGTGATCCCGTCAATCGCATTATGCAAAGAGGCCGCAACAGCGGCCTCTTTCACTTTCTCAGGTCCGAGATCAGGGCAGGGCATTGGCCCTGAAGCTGGCCCGGATCTGGGGCACCAGGGGAGAGACGTCGAAGCCTTTCTCCTCCCCCAGCACAGGGTGGAGCAGGGGGAGATCCTCGATCGGGGTCAGATCCCCTGCCAGCAGCTGACGGGTGGCTTGGCCCATCTGGTAGAGCTGGCGCACAGGGGCGAATTGCCGTTCGAGAGAGAGGGCACCATCATCGCGGGTAAAGGCCATCATGGGGATCTGGTAGCTGGCATCGCGGGGCGGTTTGTCGCCGTGAATGCCCTTGCCTGCCGACATCAGAAACGGCTGGTGATCGCCAAAGGCCACTACCAGATAGCGTTTGCCAGAATTGTCCAGCCGTTTGAGCAGCCGCTCCAGGGAAGCCATGGCATCCACCACCCCCGTGTAGTAGGTGTTGAGCAGCTGGCGGTCTGCCGCACTCTGATCCGGACAGGCCTTGTCGAGTTGCTGTGCCTGATAGCGATTCCCGTCGAAGGGGCCGTGGCCCTGCATGGTAACCGCGTAGGCAAAGAGCGGTGAGGTGTCCTGCTCGCTGCGTCTGAGCAGATGGTCGATCAGTGCATCGTCCGAGATGTAGAGCCCTTTGTGCTCGAGACTGGTAAAGCGTGTATCGAACCAGCGCTCCTCATAGCCAAGGGCCGGCATCGCCTTGGCACGGCCCCAGAACTTCTCCACGTAAGGGTGGGCAAACAGGGTGTGATAGCCGCTTTGCTTTGCGCTTTGTGCAAGGCCGGGCACCTGCTCGGACAGGTAGTAATAGGGCACGACCCCCTGCTTGAGCAGGCCCACCGGCAGACCCGTGTTCATCTCGAACTCGGCCAGCACCGTCATGCCGCCTGTGGTGGGGGAGTGGATGGTCTTTTGCCACTGTTGCACGTTGGCGGGCAGGCTCAATGTGGGAGGTGGGGCGCAGATCCTGCCCTGCCAGCCGAGCCAGAGCGACTCGTATTGCAGCACTATTACCAGATCGAAGCGGGGGGGCTGTCCCTGGCTCACATGGCTGATCTGTGGAGTGAGCTCATTGATCTGCAAGGGATAGCGAAACACACTGCCGCTTTGCAGCATCTCGTCCACCAGATTGAACAGATAGAGGCCGGGGCCGGAGCGGATGAGATCCCTGTGATAATTGACCGCTCTGTCCACGTAGCGAATGTTGGCCCCCAGCAGCTTGTTGCCGGTCTGGGTTGCGAACACACACAGGGCAAAAAAGGCGGCGGTGGCGGCGGTCGTGCGAAACAGGCCGCGCAAGACCCAGCGTGACAGGGCGAAACGCCAGCAGACAAACAGCAGCGCAGCGACGCCGAGCACAGGCAATACCGGATGCTGATCCAGCAGGATGCGCAGCAGTGCCAGCAGATTGCCAAGGTCGTCACCCCCCAGCGGCACCCCGTAGATGGCGATCTTCATGAAGTTGGCGAGCAGGCCAATGCCGGAAAGCGCCGTGAACACCAGTCCCATATAGAGATTGAAGCCCGCCAGGGCACAGAGGCTCCAGCCCAGCACCATGCTGCCCCAGGCGAGATAGTAGTGCTCCGGCCTGAAGCCGGACCAGAGCAGAAACTCCCCCAGTTTGAATACCACAAAGCCGTGCAGCAACACGAAGGTGAGGTTGCCGAGCAGCAGGCTGCCGATGATCCGCCAGCGCAAACTGCGCCTGAGCTTGGGCAGCAGGGCTTTGAGCACGGCGGCGCTCAGTGCCAGTACCAGTACCAGGCTGGTGAAGAGGTAGGTGAGGTTGAAACCCTGCTCCGGCAGAGTCTGCAGGATCTGGCTGAATTCAGCGCTCTCGGGCCGATCTGCCAGCAGCAGGCCGATCCGCAGCTGATAGCGACTGGCGAGGGCATCGTCCGGTGCCCGCAAGGTGCTGTTGAGATCCAGGGTGCAGCGCCCTTTATTGCATCGCTGGCGTTTTTCTACCGCCTGGCTCAGCTGATCTATGCGCTCCCCTTTGTCGTTGAGCAGCTCCACCCGCACCTTGTCCCCCGCTTGCAGCGGTTTGAGCAGCTGCCACTGGCTGCGCACCACCAGATAGAGGCCACGGTTGTCACTCTTATAGAGCAGAGAGTGACGAGTGAGCGTCGCTATGGGTTGGTCGGCAGGTCCCAGCACCAGCGGCCGGGCCTGGCCGAGCCAGCTGCCGGGATTGATCTGCGGCAGTATCAGGGTCAGCAGCAGCAGCGCAGCCAGCAAGCCAAGCAGCAGGGAAGGCAGGCTGGGGATCCTGGCTGACCGGCGTGCGGAGGAGGGGACTTTCATATGAGCTCATCCTTTGAGCGAGTAACGACGAATGGCTGCTGCATTTAATGTGACCCGATGGTGAGGGGCTTGTTCCTTGTTGTCAATTTAATGACCAAACAATGAATATTTCGTGACCATGAAGCCATGCAAACTGTGATCCGGATCGGGCCGTCACACTCATTCTGTGATGAAAGCGTCATCATGACGCTTTGCTGCTGGTCTGTACCTGCCTTGCTGCTTAGTCTCTCAATAATGGATGGAGGTACATGTATGAATCCCAAGGTAGCGGCACGTCAGGCAAGATTGCTCCGCATGCTGGAGAGCAAGGAGGAGATCCGGATCGGGCGCGAGCAGGATTGTCCCTTGCCACTGGCACAGCTGGTGAGACTCAGAGAGGATCATCCCGCCGTGCTCAAGGTCTATCGTCACGGGCTCACCGCCGAGGTGTTTCACCTCAAGGTGGAGGGGCATCACTGGTGCCTGAAACGGCGCAGGCATGACTCCCTGGTGGCCAATATCGACGGCAAGACCGCCTTCCTGACCGAGCTGGAGCGGCGCCGCGAGATAGAGGCGCTGCGTGAGCTGCATCCCACCATTCTCTCTCACGTGGTCTGTACCTGCTTTGGCTCGGCCAGGGCAGGGGTGCTCGTCTCTCCCTGGTTGCGAGGGGTGCCGGTACACGACCTCAATGAGCGCAATCTGGCCCAGATGCTGGCGGTGCAGGCCGAGCTCGCCCATTGGGGCTGGTTTGACTGGGATCCGAGCCCGGGCAACTTGCTCGATGATGGCCAGCAGATCGCCGTGTTCGATTTTGGCTACATGTGGCCGTTCGATCCCCGCCATGAATTCAACTCAAACGGCCTCTCCGATCCCCAGTTTCATGTGCCGGAACGGCTGGAGACCCGCACCCTCTCGGGTCTCTGGCTCGACGAGCCGGATCCGTTGCCGCAGTTTCGATACTGGCGTGGCCTCTGTCTGAGCTGGGTGCAGCGCGAATTGCAATATCTGGCCCGGGAGGGGGCTAGCTCGGCAGTGCTGGCTCGATTGCAGGGGTTGCAGGGGGAGTGGCGCTCGGCACTGGCAAGCGATGACGCGCTGGCCGCCAACTGGTGGCGGGACATGTATCGCAGCCATCGGCTCGACATCATGGATGACCTCAGCGGCAAGAGCTGCGGCCCGCTCACCCTGCGCCGGCTCGACTGGCTTGAGAAGGCGGTGACCGACCATTTCGCCGAACTGGCGGATAATCTGGGGCCTGACGAGGCTGGCTATAGCCAGGCAGCATTGCTGGCCAGACTCGCGGGTCTGCGTGAGGAGATCCGCACCTGCCTGTTGCCGGTGCCGACTCTGGCGGGGTAGGCGCTGGTATCTGCATCGATGACATGGGCATCAACGAAAAGAGGGGCACCCTGAGTGCCCCTCTTTTATGCGGTGTCAAACCTTGGCTGGCTCAGTCGAGCAGCTCCTGGTGGAGGCGATTGACGATGTGGCCCGCTTCCTCTTCCTTGACCAGGAAGCAGAGGTTGTGGGCACTGGCGCCATAACAGATCATGCGGATGTTGTGCTCGCGAATGGCGTCAAAGACCTGACTGCCTACACCGGCCGCCTCGCTCATTCGGTTGCCGATGAGCGCCACCAGTGCCAGACCGGTTTCCACCTTCACCTTGCAGAGCTGACCCAGCTCGGCCAGCACCTTGTCGCTGAGCACGGGCTCGCCGTTGCTCTGGCTGCCGGTGTGATCCAGGGTGAGCGACACGCTCACTTCCGAGGTGGTGATGAGATCCACCGAAATGCGGTGGCGGGCCAGGATGCCGAACACCTCGGCCAGGAAGCCGTAGGCGTGGAACATGTTGAGGCTGTGCAGGGTCACCAGCACTTGCTGGCGGCGCAATGCCACGGCGCGAAACAGCGGGTTGGTGCTGGTGCTGGCGCGGATCCAGGTGCCGCCGGCGGCGGGATCCTTGCTGGAGCCGACAAAGACAGGAATGTCCTGGCGCACCGCAGGTTGCAGGGTGGCCGGGTGCAGCACCTTGGCGCCAAAAGTAGCCATCTCGGCCGCTTCCACGAAGCTTATTTCGGGAATGGGGCGTGCACGTGTCACCAGTCGCGGATCCGTGGTGTAGATGCCGGGCACATCGGTCCAGATCTCTATGCTGCCCGCATCCAGCGCTTCGGCGAGCAGGGCGGCGCTGTAATCGGAGCCGCCACGACCGAGCGTGGTGGTGCGGCCATCGGCATCCGAGCCGATGAAGCCCTGGGTGATGATGAGGCTGTCGCCGAGCAGGGGCCCCAGCGCCTGTTGGCAGAGGCGGCGAGTGGCGGCGAGATCCACGGTCGCCTTGCCAAAGCGGCTGTCGGTGCGCATCAGCTGGCGCACATCCTGCCAGTGGGCCTTGATGCCACGCTGGTGCAACAGCTCGGTGAAGAGGCGGGTAGACATCAGCTCGCCACAGGCGATGAGCCTGTCAGCCAGTTCCGCATCCGTATGCTGACTGGCTTGGCGGGCCATGGTGCGGATCTCGCCGAGGGTGGCATGGATCAGGGTACTCACGTCGGCGGGATCGCCCAGTGCCGTCAGAATAGCCTGCTGGATCTCGGCCAGTTTGGCCAGCTGCGCCTCCTGGCCTGCCTCGTCCAGATCGCCCTGGGCCAGTGCCACCAGCAGATTGGTGACGCCGGCGCTGGCGCTCAGCACCACCACCCGGGTTGCCGGATTGGCCAGCACCACGTTGGCGCAATTGTTCATGGCCGCGGCATTGGCGACACTGGTTCCGCCAAACTTGGCGACATTGATCGGGCTCATTGCTTACTCCTGTCTTAATATAAAAATCCGGTTCCATCGGGCAAAAAGAGAGGAGGAGGCTGAAAATGGCAGGAATGAGAGAAGCTATCCCGGCCAGAAGCACTCCACCCGCAGAGCCCATCCCGTACCCGCCCCTGATGGGGCGCAGTGGGGGATGACCACTACCGATGACAACCCGGGGGATTCAGCCCCCGCAGCCGACGTTGAGGTATCCAGTTGCCTCACCCGTCTCGGCGCTGCTCCCCCTGACCCAAGTTCATCGGACGCTGGTGTCCTCCCTTGGGCTGCCTGGGCAGCGCTCCTCTTCTGGCTCCACCGCAGGCGGTGGAGTGCAATTAGAAATACCCTGTGCTGGATTGCACTGTCAATCGAGATCGTGAAAAACTTAACAATCGACGACAACTCGGCACAAGATCAACAAGTTACGAAATGGTTTTTGACAAAACCTTGGAGCGGCGCTGCCAGTTGTAGAGCCGTTGCCGTTCCACCGGCAGGTCTTCCACCTCCAGCGGATCGAAGCCCCGTTCCCGGAACCAGTGAATGGAGCGGGTAGTGAGCACGAACAGGCGACGAATGCCGAGCCGCTTGGCCCGCTCGGCCACCTTGGCCACCAGCTGATCCCCCCGATTGGAGTTGCGATACTCGGGGTGAATGGCGACGCAGGCCATCTCCGCCATCGCCTCTTCCATGAAGCAGTAGAGCGCCGCGCAGCCGATGATGAGGCCGTCGCGCTCTATGATGGTGAACTTGTCTATTTCCATTTCCAGCTGCTCGCGGGAGCGGCGCACCAGAATGCCGTCCTCCTCCAGCGGGCGAATGAGATCCAGAATGCCGCCAATGTCTTCGATGGTGGCGGCGCGGGCCTGTTCGGCGCTTTCCCGCACTATCTGGGTACCGAGGCCGTCGCGACTGAACAGCTCCTGCAACATGGCGCCGTCATCCTGATAGCTCACCAGATGGGAGCGGGGCACGCCGCCCCGGCAGGAGGCAATTGCCGCACGCAGGTAACGGGCTGTGCCTGACATCTCTTCCCCCGCCTGCTCCAGCTCCACCAGCAGCTCCTCGGCCTGCTCGGGGAAGAGCTCCGAGATGGCTTCGCCGTGTCTGTCCATGACGCCCTGGGTGCTGCTGAAACAGATAAGCTTGTCGGCTTTCAGATCTACTGCCACCCGGCGGGCGACCTCTTCCGAGCTCAGGTTGAAGCTCTCGCCGGTGACCGAGCAGCCGATGGGGGAGATGAGCACCAGCCCCTTCTGATCCAGCTGGCGGGTGATCCCCTCCACGTCGATGCGGCGTACCCGACCGCTGTGACAAAAGTCGATGCCATCATCCACCCCCAGCGGCTGGGCGGTGACAAAGTTGCCACTCACCACGCTGATGCGGGCCCCCTGCATCGGTGTGTTGGCCAGCCCCATGGAGAGCTGGGCCGTGATGTCGTACTGCAGGCCGCCACACACTTGTTTGATGATGGCGAAGCTCTCGTCATCGGTGACCCGGATCCGCCTGTGGTACTGGGCTTCGATGCCCGCGCGAGCCAGTGCCTCGTCGTTTTGCGGACGTGAACCGAACACCAGCACCAAACGAATTCCCAGCGTCTGCAGCAGGGCGATATCGCTGACGATATTGGCAAAATTGGGGTGGCAGATGGCTTCCCCTCCCATCATCAGCACAAAGGTGGCGCCTCTGTGCACATTGACATAGGGGGTAGACTGCCGAAAGGCATAGACCAGGCTGGGTTCGCGTTCACGCACTTGAGGCTTCTTCCATAAAAAAACAGCAATGGGCTCAATATATGAAAATAAATTCACAAATCAAGACTAAATATTGATTTTGCCATTTTATGCCACCATTTTGTCCGCTTGATGACGCTGAAGAAAAACGAGAGACGAGAAGGTGGCGAAAAATACAGCAACACCAGTCTGGCTGTGGCCTTGGTTGATCCCGGCTCATAACCTGTTATCTTCGAGACTCCTTTTCGTCAGCTGTGCGATGGCACAGGTTTTTATACAAGGACAGGGTTCATGGAACAGATTATTTCACCGGCAGATGCACTGCCGGGACGCCGCGATGCGATGGTGATTGGCCAGCAACATGCCGTCAATGGTCACCCGACTCAGGGCCCCTGGCCTGAAGAGATGGCAGTAGCCTGGTTTGGCATGGGGTGTTTCTGGGGTGTTGAGCGTCTGTTCTGGCAGCAGCCCGGTGTCTACTCCACCGCCGCTGGCTATCAGGGTGGCGTCACCCAGAATCCCACCTACAAGGAGGTGTGCAGCGGCCTGACCGGTCACGCCGAAACGGTACAGGTGGTATTTGACCCCAACGTCATCAGTTATGCCGCCCTGCTCAAGCTGTTCTGGGAGCAGCATGATCCGGCCCAGGGCATGCGCCAAGGTGGCGATGTCGGTACCCAGTACCGTTCGGTGATCTTCTATGGCGACGAAACCCAGCAGGTGATCGCCCAACAGAGCCAGGCCGCCTATCAGCAGGCCATGATGGCCAGTGGCGACAGCCGTGCCATCACCACCCGCATCTTGCCGCTGGCGCCCTTCTATTACGCCGAGGATTACCATCAGCAATATCTGGAGAAAAATCCGGAAGGGTATTGCGGGCTGGGGGGGATCGGAGTCTGTTTGCCGCCGAGCCTCAATCGCTAACAGATGGCGTCATGCCAGATCACCCCTGCTTTGATACCAAAAGAGGCCGCATTTGCGGCATCTTTTACGCCTGATGTCGACGGACTGTCAGCGCAGTGAAAAAAATCGTAAAAAAATATGTCACGAACGGGAACTAAATAGAATTGGGCCTGCCGAACTAAGTAGCTTCCAAGGATGGCAGCCAAGACCAGACACATTTCTTGCCTCGACCTTCACTGAACGCCACTGAAAAGCTGGATAGATTGAAATGATAGCAAGCAGGGCTGCCCATTGAGGCGGCCCTTTTCATGTGTGCTGTGTGCGGAAAAATACGGGCGTCTGGGTCGGCGCCACGGGGATCAGGTGTCTCGACGGATTAGCTGATGGCGCCGTCAAACAGGTTTTTGATGAGGTCGATGAACTCTTCGAGGAAGGCTTGCTGGGCCGGGGTAGGGGCACGCAGCCAGACGGCGGAGAGCACCTCTTCCAGATCGGCGACCACGGCATCGGCTTCCTGCATGATCATGAAGCGCAATTTGGGATCGAGCTGTGGGTTCTGTTCGCAGATGGCCATCAGGTTGCTCGCCACCCGGCTGCTCACCAGATCTTCGATGGTCTGTTCACCACCGCTCTGCTGCTGGGCTTCAAACAATCCCAGACTCTCCACCAGATACTCAATCAGGGCGATATAGCCTTCGCTTTCTACAACCATGGCGGCCTCAATCCTCAACAATACGAAAAAACTGTGCGTATTTTAGTGGCTGGTCCTAGCTTGGCAAGCGGCAGTGCAGACGATAGCGGATAAAACTGACTCCACCCCGCTCCACGCTTTCCAATCCGGTCAGCTCAAAGCCATACCGTAAAAATAGCCCATAGCTGAAGGCGCTGGCTTCCGTCGTCAGGGTCTCGATGCCGAGCCGAGTGGCTTGGCTGAGGGCGGTGGCGAGCAAGAAGCCGCCAAGCCCCTGCCGTTGATGATCGGCGCTCACATAAAGCAGGCTCAGGTGACCATCGTCGCTGAGGGTGACGAAGCCGAGCACGGCACCGGCTTGCTCCAGCACCCAGCCGTGGTGCTCACGCAACTGGCTGACAAAGCCCGGATGATGGGCACCGAGGGCCCACTGCGCTACCTGCGCCTCGCTATAGTGCTCGGGGCCGCGTTGGCGCACCGACTGCTCGAACAGGGCGATGAGGGCGGGGATATGCGGCTCGCTCAGCGGGACTATCTTGGGCTGCTCTGGCATGGGATGGCTCACAGTGTCGGCGCTTGCGGCCGTTTGGCCTTGGGCAGGCCGGCAACCACCCGTTCATAGGAGTGGTGCACCCAGCCTTGCCAAAGATCGCTGGCCAGGGTGTCGCTCAGGGTAACCGTGTTCCAGTGCTGTTTGTTCATGTGCCAACCGGGTTTGACCTCGGGATGGATCTCCCGCAGCAGCAGGGCGAGCTCGGGCTCACATTTGAGGTTGATGGTGAGCGGCTCTGCCTGCCAATCCACCAGCGCGAACATCTTGCCGGCGATGCGATAGACCAGGATCTCCGGGCCGAAGGGGGTGTCCTCCTGAGTGCCCGGCAGGGTCAGCAGAAAGGCTCTCAAACTCGTCAACTCCATGGTCACGCTCCTCGCCAGTTGCCATGCAAACGTATTTTTTGGGTGAAAATATCTGCTAAGATGCGCGCCTACTATACCCCAATGCCGTCGATGAGGGAGTCGCAAGATGCTGTATCACAAGACGTTCGAGCTTGGCCCCGACAGGGATTGGGTGGTATTCGTGCACGGCGCCGGTGGCAGCTCCTCCATCTGGTTCAAGCAGCTGCGTGCCTATCGCGAGCACTTCAACGTGCTGCTGCTGGACCTGCGTGGCCACGGTCAATCCCACCAGTTGCAGCAGGTGGTCAAGGGTCACTACAGCTTTCGGGCCGTGACCGAAGACATAGTGCGCCTGCTCGATCATCTCAATATCCGTTGCGCCCACTTTGTCGGCATATCCCTTGGCACCATCCTTATTCGCCATCTGGCGGAGCTCTGCCCGGAGCGGGTCAAGAGCATGGTACTGGGGGGCGCCATACTGCGGCTCGACATTCGCTCCCGAGTATTGGTGCAACTGGGGCGCCTCGGTCAGCACATCCTGCCCTACATGTGGCTCTACCGTCTGTTCGCCTTCATCATAATGCCGCGCCAGCACCATCAGGAGTCGCGCAACCTGTTCGTGCGCGAGGCCCGCAAATTGTGTCAGAAGGAGTTCAAACGCTGGTTCCGCCTCGCTACCGAGGTCAACCCCCTGATGCGCTACTTCAAGGAGCGGGCCTTGCCGATCCCGACCCTCTATGTGATGGGGGAGGAGGATCATATGTTCCTGGCGCCGGTGCGCGAGCAGGTGGCCCGCGATGCCAGCTCCTCTCTGGCGGTGATCGAGCAGTGTGGTCATGTCTGCAATGTGGAGCAGCCTGAGCAGTTCAATTACCGCACCCTGGCGTTTATTCGATCGCTGGGGGGCGGGAGGAAATAATTCGTTATCTCAATTTGTTACCCTGTGCTGGATATATTCGAAAAAATTTATTTAGTGGTATGGTTTTCCATCTATTAGGAGGTAACAGTATGCCTGGTAGTCGATCACATAATTTGGTAGCTGGTAATTTAAATAAACCCCGGCATAACAAGTTTTGTCGGGGTTTATAACATCGAAGTCAATGAAATACGTACTTCGTTTACATTTAGCCAATTAGTTTTTAAGGTAAATCCTCACCGCCTTTATACAAGGATCCATTGCAACGCTTTATTCTTAAATAACCATATCGGCAACCTTTTATCACGCCATACTTTTCAATAGCTGCAATTGTGTAGTTAGAGCATGATGGAGTATAAATGCACTGTCTATTATGAAGATGGCGTAAATGCTCCTGATAAAATCGAACAGCCAATATAGCGATTATCTTCATAGCTCTTTCTCAAAAACACAGACTAACCATGCTCCTTTTCCACCCCCACAGCCAGCGACGGTAACCTCTCTAAATTCACTAGAATGTAAACGCCATCCATTTTCGGCATACTGATTAAGAAAAGATTGAAATTGTTCACAACGTTTAGTATCCCATCCATTATCTTTCGCACCACAACCTGATACGGTAGGGATAAATGTATCAACTTTATATGTGAAAGGCATAATAACTCCTGAGTTTAATGAGGTATGATTTTTATAAAAAGAAGCCAGTTTAATTTTATATCAAGGCAAACACTATAAATGTACTGCTCATAATATTTTAAGACAGAATAACCCACTGGATACGGTCTTTTAATGAATTAGTTACTATATCTACCTTTTATATGCTGATGGTAGTATTGACCGACTGAGCGTGCAGTTACAAAGGACCTGAAAATATGTAATGGAACGCTATAAAATGTATATATAGGGTTGCTGTCTTCGAAATCAATAAACATTTTCATAGATTCTGCATCATAGCCAACACGACGAATTGCAGTTGAACTGACATTTATCCATTCAGTCATATCTTCTATCCTTTAAAGTATTCTTGACTAAGTTAGCTTATGACAAACCTATTAATTATCATTATGTTAATGAACCGACTATAACTAATTTAGTCGGACTGGTTGCACTGCTGCAATTAGAGCTGGAACATCAATGTTATTTAGCTTTCCATCCTTTAGCTTTTTATGCAGATATGGACCGAATTTTTGCGTTACATAGATGTTGTCCATCCAGCGACGGAATTCGCCAAGAGCATCTACTGGGTAAATCCATGCCATTGGGTCTTTTTGAGGGAAATCAACAGGGAAATTATGGCGATGCTTTATGCGATTACCATATTTATGATCTAAGGTATGATCACCCCAGTGCTTTCCCCATGCGATACCAACACTAATATCAGGCATGGTTTTGCTGTCAAATGGCATGCCATTTCTAATGCTGGAAATAATTAAGTTCGCAATTTCAGAGAATACACTAAAATAACCTGACGGTAACTCATTGAGAGTTATCCTTTCATGAAATACTTTCCAGTAATGTGGTATTGAATCTTCAGGGTTATAGCCAGTTCGCTCATATATAAAAGTGCGAAGTGTTAACTTTGCAAGACTACGGTAGTTTCGTTTAGCTTGTTCTTGAGGTGTTTGTGAGTCGAAAGCATAATACTCAAGAATCGCCATGCAGTTAGTATCATTAATAGCATGATAAGTTTTTCCATCAACAGTAATTGGCACATAGAGATTATTTGGATCTCCTCCTTGCTCTAGAATTATTTTCTCTATAGCTTGACCACGAGGTTTAGTGCGCAAGTCAATTTGCCAGTCTTTGACTAGAGTGATAATAACACTCGGTACTACACCACATAGTGCAGCCAAACCTCTTGCGCCAAGATAAGGAGTGCCATCATTCATAACTCCCATTTCAATACCATCAGGAGCGGTATGTCTGACAGAAGATAGTTGCAGTTTATATTGTTCCATTGATTCCTCTTTTTATTATTCATTCTATGAATGAAGATTGGTTTTTAATTTCAGATGATGGCGGCTAAACGCCGTAGTAATATTTTATATCAGCAAAAAATATGGCTGCCGCACGGGGTTACAGTTCCCCGAGTGCTGCTTTTAACCAGATTGAAAATGGGTAAATCATAGGCTGACCTCGGCTGCTTTTGGGGCTCTGAGGGCCGGATGAGTAGCCTATCAAAGGCTGACAGCTCTTGTTGAGTAAAAACACAACCAACCCGTGGGTTTTGAATGAAATCTTGATGGCGGTCAGATTTTGACACTTGAGTCTCGAGACAAGTGGGGGGAGGGTAGTTGGGTATGCCTTCCTCTCGAGCTGCCTGGGCGGCAAGTCCCGGTTTTGTTCCTTGCCCATCAATGCCTTGTAACAGCTGGTTACAGATCTTGAGTCGACTGGCGAACCCTCCCTCCAGTAAATTCAGCGGCGATTGAATGCACCTCACATAACAAAGCAATTGCAAGGAACAAGCGTCAATGAGAATGCACCACAAAGCCATGCTGGCCATCGCCTGCACCGCTGCCCTGTCTGCCTGCGACAGCGAGAAAGCCGCCAACAGTATTGCTAAGCGCGCACCGCTGCCACTGCCTGATGCGGGTCTTTACGAGGCCAGCCTGTTGAGCCGCGATAATGACAAGGCGTCGTTCAAGATGATCAAGGGGCTGGAAGGGATGGCACTCATCTATCCCAAGGCGGATCGCGAGCAGCGTTGGGGTGTCTGGGTCGACAAGGATGCGGGCAAGGTGGCAACCAACAGCCAGTGGATCGGCAAGGCGGCTCAGAAAGAGAACAAGGATGGAATATACCCCGTCTTGCTGGAGCGTACCTCAGAGCGTGGCAACAAGGTCGATAGCCAGAGCAATGACCACAACCTCATCAGCTTCCGTGATCAGTCGGTGATTGACGTGAATGGCAAAGAGGTCAAGCGCTGGACCTTTGACTTTACCCGTACCGGCACCCAGTTCCGGGAGCCGGATCAGAGCACGACCCTCTACCCATCCTGGAGCGGCCACGTCGCCGTCAGCAAGCTGACTACCCGGGCGATCAGCAGCGACAGCTGGTCAGTTGCAGACGATGAGGGTTTCGCCGACGCCATGGTGGGCCAGATCAAGAGCACCAACAACAGCGGCTCCCTGACGGTGGAGATGGAATTCCCCAGCGCCGGTTGCACCCTGACCGGCAAGGGCAAGGCCGATCAGCACAATGGCCTGAGCAAGCTGACAGTGAGCGGCTTTGGCAAGTGCCGCTTCAAGGCCTCGAGCGATTTCACGCCGATTGAGAACAAGTGGGTGTTGAGCCTGGCCAACGCCAGGGACGGTGCTCTGGCCTATGCCGCCGCGTTCACCATCCCCAATACCAAGCAGACTGCATTGGTGGTTGGTTTCCCCGAGCAAAACGGTCTGGTGCTGATGGCGGACAAACAGCCCTGAGTCACGGTTGAAGCCGCCTTGGCTGACGCATAGCGCAGCCGAGGTGATGACCGACCGAAGTGTTTTATGTTCCACCCCGTGTTTACCCCGGCCATGCCGGGGTCTTTTTGCTGGAATGAAAGCCTGCGTCGGTGAGAACAGGATGTTGTTAATGCGCAACCGTATGGGGGGATTGGCTGTGAGCATTCGCAGCCATTGCGCTCAATACCCCGTCATCTCCAGATACCCCAGCCCCTTTGCATCCCCTGATACCGTCATTGCCCCCTCCCAGTAGTCAAAGCGGCCTGTCATGGCCTGATTGGGCTGGCGGGCCTGGATGGTGAGGTCGAGATCCCCAGCGCTTAATTGCCACTCGACGGGATAGGCTTGGCCCTTGGGGCCGCGCCAAGTTTTACCGGGCACAAGGCGAATGCTGTCGGGGGAGAGCACTTTGCTGCTGCCGTCCTGCTCAATCAAAATGCCGTAGCGGTTCTCCGGTTCGGGACGACCCGCCTTGGTGCGCAGGCGAAACAGCATCAGCTCGCGGCCATCGGCAAGTTGCAGCGAGAACCAGTCCCAGCCTGACTGCCAGTCGGCCAATACCGAGCTGCTCCACTCGTGATCAAACCAGCCTTGACCCGTGACCTTGCGCGCCTCGCCATCGAGGGTCAAAGTGCCGGTAAGCGTCAAGCGCGGGTAGGAGTAGTAAAACGAGGCGTTGCCTGGACTCTTCTCGCTGTAACCCTGTTTGCCCTGCAAGACCACAGGCTTGGCGGCATCGACCTTGAGGTTCAGCTCGCCAATCTTGCTCTGCACCTTGAGGGTGGCGGGAAAGAGTGGCTTCCCTTGTGAGGCAAGCACCCATTCCTTGAGCCAATACTCGCCGCCGCTGGCACCCGCGAGTCCGGGGCCCTGGCGGCTGGTGCGCTCATCCTGTTGGTGGCTGCCTTTGCCGAGGTCAGTGATGGCGAACTGGGCTAGCCAGAGCTGGGGGGTGAGCCAGGGGTTGTCCGTTTTTATCTGCTGTTCAATACCCTGGCGAAACAGGGTCCACTGCATGCCATATTCGCGCCCCTGCTCATCCTTGAGGTTGCCGGTGAGATACCACCACTCGGAGCGGTAGTCGGGGTGGGCCGCGTGATCGGCGGGCAGTTTGATGGGTTGGCCCGGCAGGGCCTTTTTGAACTGATCGTTGCGGCCACCGAGGATGGTGCCCAGATCGTTGGCCCAGGCCGCCCCGCCATACAGGGTGCAGGTGAGCAGCAGTAGCCAGACATTGCGTTTTTTCATACTACTTTCCTTGCGGCAAACCAGGATGCGAGCGCCGCGCAAACAGGGGCCAGCAACAGGGCCGTGACGGCATGCAAGGGGGCGGCCTCGAAGGCGAGACGCCAGCCAAAGGCGCGGGGGTTGACTACCTCGATCAGCACCCAGGCCAGCCCATAGCCTACCGGCAGCGCCAGTAGCGCCGTGAGCAGCCCCAGGCCCGCACCTTGCCACACCAGCAGGCGGCGACAGTGACGCGGGCTCAATCCCAGACTCTGCAAGGTCTGCAACTCGCTGCGCCTTGCCAGCCCCAGCACCATGAAGGCCGAGCCTATGCCGACAAAGGCGATGCCCAGGATCAGCAGTTTAAGCAACTCGGTCACCACAAAGGTCTGGTCGAACACCTTGAGGGCGGCGGCGTGAATGGCAGGGGCCGCCAGCAGGTTGACCCTTTCGCCAAAACGGGTGCGCAGGCTGTCGGCCAGCTGTTCCGGCGTTTTGCTAAAGAGGGCGAGGGATTGCACTGGGCCATCTTCGAAGGCGTGCAGAACTTGCCCCTTGTCGCTGCCGTAATCCTGATAGACGCCGGTAACGGTGAGCTGCCTTGGCCCCTGTTCGCTGGTGATGCTGAGCGTCTGGCCCACCCTGACTCCGAGTCGCACCGTCAGGGGCTCGCTTGCCAGTACCTCGTCTGGGGTCGCGGGCCAGCGACCGGCCAGCAGGGGATAGGCCGCCTTGAGGGGCGGGATAAAATCCATCTGTGCCCACTCAATGGGCTGCCCCTGCCAGCGGGCGGGCTGCACAGAACGCCGCGAGGCTTGAGCCACGGCGGGGTTGGCGAGAATGGCATCCAGGGTGACCTGGTTCAGTATGCCCCTGCTGCCCGCCGCGCCCTTGGGGGCGGTGACATAGAGATCGGCGGCGAGACGCTGGTCCAGCCAGATCTCCACGCTCGAGCGAAAGCTCGACACCATGACGCCTATGCCGATGGCGGCGGCGATGGCCAGTTGCAGTGCCATGACGGCGATGGCGGTGCGATCCAGATGATATTGGGTCTCGGCCACTGCCAGTTGGGCGGTCAGGCTGCTGCGCCCGTGCTGGCGCCCCATGCGTTGGCGCAACTGACCCAGCACCCAGCGCAGGGCATCCGGCAGCCAGAGCGCCATGGCCAGCAGCCAGCCGCCGGCGATAAACAGGGCACCCGGCAACCCTGTTCGGGGCAGGGCGAGGCAAAGGGCGCACAGCAGCAGTATGACGATGGCGAGCCAGCGCCGACGCCACGGATGGGTGGCTGGGCGGCTGTTGCCCTCACGAAGCGCAAGGGGGGACTGGCGCAGCAGTTGCCACCAGCCGGGCAGGTTGGCGGCAAGCGTCCCGCCAAGGCCAATCAGCAGTGCCTTGAACAGGCTGATGGGGGAGAGGCGCAGCAGGTCGATGGGATTGGGGCCATAAAGGTCGGCCAGCGCCTGGGTCAGTTGTCCCATGAGGGTGAGGGCCAGGAGGCTGCCAAGCACCAGTCCGAGCAGGGTGCCCAGAGTGGCGAGAAGGAGCAGCTCCAGTACCAGCCAGTGCAGTACCCGGCGAGGCGGCAGCCCCAGAATGATCAGCTGGGCCAGCTGGGGGCGACGCACGCTCTGCACAAAGCGCTGGGCATTGAACACCAGAAACAGTCCCACCGCCATGGCGAGCAGAGAGAGGGCGGTGAGGTTGAGCGCCAGCGCATCGCCGAGCTGGCTGGCATCGAGCGCCGGGCTGATTGGCTCGAGCCAGAGCGGCTGATGGGGGAGATAGGCTTGCAGGGTCGCTTGCAGTGTGCGGGCCTCGGCGTCACTTAGCTTGAACACGATGCGATCCAGCCTTCCTGCCTTGCCCAGCATGTGTTGGGCCAGACCTATGTCGGTCACCAGCAGCCGCTCCATGGGCACGGCGCCGGGCTCGAAGGTGCCGGCGAGCGTCAGGATCAGCGGGCGATCACCCTCGCCACCGCCGCTCAGCACAAAGGTGCGGGACTGGCCCTGCAGCCAGCCTAGCCGTTTGGCCTCCGGCGTCGCCAGCCAGACGCTGTCTGCCTGGTTCAGGGAAAAAGAGGGGGCTTCTTTACTCGCGCTGGCAAACAGCTGGCTCAGGGGGCCGGGGTTGAAGAGATCCATCCCCAGCAACTGGACGCTGCGACCCTGCTCATCTTTGAGCCAGGCGTGCAGCTGCGGCATGGCATTGAGGCTTGGTTGGCTGCGCACCAGTTTGACGTAAAGTTGCTCATCCAGGCCGCCGCTCGGGGCCAGTCGATAGTTGGCATCCCCCGCCAGCTGGGTGCGGGCGGCGACGAAGTTGGTGCTGGCGCTGTGGTTGAGCAGATCAATGGCCACCACCAGCGAGACTCCCAGCATGAGCCCGGTCAGACTCATCAGCAGCAGCCAGGGATGCCAGCGATAGAGGCGCAGCAGCGCCTTCAGCGGCAGCATGAGGCGGCCTCGCGATCACGGCTGGCCTCACTCATGGTGCGCCCCCTTGAGCTCAATCAGCTGGCCCCCTTCGAGGCGAAGCACTCTGTCTGCCAGGGCGCCATAGGCCGGGTTGTGGCTCACCAGCAAGAGACCCGCGCCGGTTTCACGCACCGCTTCCACCATCAGTGCCATCACCTGCTCGGCGTTGTGCTCATCGAGGCTCCCCGTGGGTTCGTCGGCCAAGAGCCAGCGGGGCTTGTGAATGAGGGCGCGGGCCAGTGCCACCCGCTGGCGCTGGCCGCCGGAAAGTTGCTCCGGCCAGGCGTGGCGCTTGTGGACGAGATCGAGCCTTTTCAGCAAATCGTCAATCTCTGTCTCATGGCGTGGCAGGCCGTTGATCGACAGGGGCAGGCAGAGGTTCTCCTCCACTGTCAGGGTCGGCAGCAAATTGAAATCCTGATAGACGATGCCAAAATGCCGGCCGCGCAGGCGGGCCCGTTCATCCGGGGATTGGGTGTCGAGCCGGGTTTCCCCCAGCCAGATCTCCCCCTCATCCGGGGGGAGCAGGCCTGCTATCAGGTTGAGCAGGGTCGACTTGCCACAGCCGCTCTGCCCCAGCAGCAAGCTTGTCTCGCCAGCGGTCAGAGTGAGGTCCAGACTGTGGAACAGCGGCAGGCGTTCGCTGCCGTTATCAAAGCTCTTGCAGAGGTTGCGCAGGGTCAGCATGGGATAACCACTTGATGGTCAATGGCTTTCATCATGCCATCTACGCTACCACGGCCGGGAATGATCAACACGCCTTGCAACTGATCAAGAGCGCCAGTTAGTGATCACCCCGGCAAAAGAGGTGAGGATCCTCGCTGGATCCCGCTTGGCAGAGGTGGTTAGAATAGGAGCTTCCATGGGTCACAGGATGAGCAAGGATGTTACACAAGCAAGTCAGTTTTATCATCGATAGCAAGGGCAACAAGCAGGCTGCCGTCGTCCCCATCGAGATTTATAACGAGCTGATGACCCTTCAAAAGGCGCTCTCCGACAACAAGCCGGGGGAGCGCGAGCTCTACCACTTCAACGGCAAGGGGGCCGAAGCTCACGGTTATCCGGTGGGCAAGCGGCAAAATCCCGGCTTCATGGTGCTGGCGGGATCCACCGCCAATGGCGAGGATGCAGCCTCCCTGCGCGAAGCCGTGATCGAACTGCGCCAGGAGCTGCTGGGCAAGGGGATCCTCACCCCTCGCAGTGAAGGGGGGTTTGTGTTCACCGCCGATCAGCTGTTCAACAGCCCGAGCCTGGCCGCCAGTCTGGTGGCGGGCAACAACCGCAGTGGCCTGGATGCCTGGCAAAACAGCGCTGGCTACACCCTCAAGCTGTCGGGCTTTGGCAAGAAATAACCCTTTTGCCTCGACCATGCATTAATTGATAATTCATTGACCTGGATGAACTTTTGTTTTCATCCAGGTGCTAGCATCCCAGCCAGATGGTTCTATAAGGAAGAGGCCCATGTCTGTGCTCACCCGCTTTGCCGTATTGCTGTCCCTGTTCATCTCTCCTGCCCAGGCCAGTAGCGGCCCGATCCCGTTAACCCTGTCCACTATCGGCCTGTTTTGCGTGGGCCTGTTCGTATTGGCCTATGCGCTGGTGATGGCCGAAGAGTATCTGCAACTGCGCAAGTCAAAACCCGTGCTGGTGGCTGCCGGCGTGATCTGGATCCTGATCGGCATTGCCTATGCGCAAAATGGCATGAGCCCGGCCGCAGAGCAGGCATTTCGCCACACCCTGCTCGAATATGCCGAGCTGATGCTGTTTCTGCTGGTGGCGATGACCTACATCAACGCCATGGAAGACAGAAATCTATTCGATGCGCTCAGGGCTTGGCTGATCCGGTCCGGCTTTCAGTTGCGAACCCTGTTCTGGTTGACGGGGGGGCTGGCATTTTGCATCTCGCCGGTGGCCGACAACCTTACCACAGCGCTTCTGATGTGCGCCGTTGTGCTGAAAGTCGCCAACGGGGATCGACGCTTCATCAATCTTGCCTGCATCAACATCGTGATTGCGGCCAATGCCGGCGGCGCCTTCAGCCCCTTTGGCGACATCACCACCCTGATGGTGTGGCAGGCTGGCAAGGTGCAATTTAGCCAGTTCTTCGCCCTGTTCATTCCGTCCTTGCTCAATTTTCTGGTGCCCGCCCTGCTGATGAGTCTGATGGTGCCTCGCCATGTGCCTGAGGCGGCCAGTGAAGCGGTGGAGCTGAAACGGGGAGCCCGCCGCATAGTGCTGCTGTTCCTGCTGACCATCACCACGGCTGTGCTCTGCCACAGTTTCCTCCATCTGCCCCCTGTCCTCGGCATGATGCTGGGTCTGGGATATCTGCAATTTTTCGGCTTCTATCTGCGCAAGTCACTGCCGCTCTCCCTGGCGCGCAAGCGGGCACTCTATGAGCGCACCGGGGATCATGAACGGCTGCGCAGCCTTGGCTCCATAGTGCCATTCGATGTCTTCAACAAGGTGGCCAAGGCGGAGTGGGACACACTGCTGTTCTTCTATGGCGTCGTGATGTGCGTGGGGGGGCTGGGGTTCATGGGCTATCTGGAGCTGGTGTCACACTTGCTGTATGACGGTGGCAACCCGACGATGGCAAACATCTGTATCGGTATCCTGTCAGCCATTGTCGACAACATTCCTGTGATGTTTGCCGTGCTGTCGATGGACCCTGACATGGTGCAGGGGCAGTGGCTGCTGGTGACCCTGACCGCCGGTGTGGGGGGCAGCTTGCTGTCCATTGGCTCTGCGGCCGGGGTCGCCCTGATGGGGCAGGCCCACGGCATGTATACCTTCTTTAGCCATCTCAAGTGGTTACCGGCCATCCTGCTCGGCTATCTGGTGAGCATAGGTGCACATCTCTGGCTCAATAGTGCCATGTTCTGATATACGCAGGGCGCCTGGCCTGACCGAGGCAAGAGTCGGTTGTCCCAAGCCGACTCTTGATACAAAAAAGCCCTGTCATGCAGACAGGGCTTTTTCAGGATCAGAGTGAGGTGTAGATAATCAGGCCACAGCAGATCGCTTGCCGGTCAGCAGCCAGTAACTGATGGCCGAACCAAAGCCGCAGCCGGCGATGGCGATGGCCATGGGCAGCGGGGATTGCGGTGGGTCAAGGTTGACCAGGATGCCGACCACGGCGCCTATGCCAAAACGCAGGGTGCCGGCCAGTGCGGAGGCCGTGCCCGCCGATTGGGGAAAGTGCCCCATCAGGCCCGTCATGGCGTTGGCCCCCACCAGACTGATGTGACCGACGAACAGCACCACAGGGATGACGATGCCCCACAGGCCGCCGGTCTGGCTCCAGGCGTTGTAGATGAGCAGGGCACCGGCACAGGGCAGCATCAGCAGCCCGTATTGCAGCATGCGCTCGGCACCCACCCCCTTCACCAACCGGCTGTTGACGAAGGTGACCAGCATCATCAGCAGGATATTGAGTCCGAACAACCAGCCGTAGTGCTCGGTCGGCACCTTGAAATACTCGATGTAGACGTAAGGGGATGCGCTGATAAAGGCAAACATGCCGGAGCTCGACAGGGATCCGCACAGCACATAACCCATAGCCCCGCGATGGGAGAGCACACTCCAGTAGTTCTTCAGGATCTGTCCCAGCTTGAGCGGTTGTCTGTGCTCAGGCTTCAGGGTCTCCTGAATTTTCCACTGCATCACCACGCAGACCAGCAGGCTGATCCCCACCAGCAGCCAGAAGATCACCCGCCAGTCGCTGTGGGCGCTAATGTAGCCGCCGATCACAGGGGCGACCAGCGGTGCCAATGTCATCACCAGGATGACGAACGACATGGCGCGGGAAAATGCATCCTTTTCAAACAGATCTCGCAGCAGTGCATTGACCACCACCGAGCCCGCCGCCCCGCCAGCCGCTTGCAGCATCCGATAAGCCAGCAGTTCGGGCAGGGAGTCTGCCATGGCGCAGCCCACAGAGGCGATGGCAAACATGGTGAGCCCCGCCAGGATGACCGGTTTGCGGCCATAGCTGTCTGCCAGCGGGCCGTAAAACAGCTGGCCGATGGCAAAGCCACCGAGGAAGGCACTGATGGTGAGCTGGGCCCCGTCTATGCTGGTGGCCAGATCCCGGGCGATGGCCGGAATGGCGGGCAGGTACATGTCGACCGCCAGCGGGGTCAGGCCCGCCAGGGCGCCAAGCAGGATAAACAGAAAGCGGGGAGAGAGGGGTAAGGGTTGGGGCATAGGATGTCCGATCGTGAGCAAGTTCGCGTGAAATAAGGTAACAGGGGTGAGTCTATCAGTTTTGGCGGACTTGGGCAGGACTATGCCCAAGCCCGCCCCCCGTCACGCTATCACCCGTGTCCGGGTCACACGCTTTTTGGGTTTTTTGGCCCCCAGGCAGGCGAGCACCAGCCAGCAGAGCCAGCCGAACAGGGAGAGCCCAATACCCCACCGCTCTGGCCAGCGTGCCGCCAGCTTGAGAGTGAGGGTGTGCTGACCCGCCGGTATCCAGACCTGCAGCAGTCCTTGCCGGTTTGCACTGACAGCGAGTGTCAGCGAATCATCCAGTCTGGCCTGCCAGCCGGGGTAGTCATATTGGTGCAGTATGAGTTTGGTGGGCTGCTGCGCCTTCACGTCCAGCTCCAGCCATCTGGGCTGCCAGCGAATGATCTTCCACGCAGCGCCCGGCTGCTCTGTGGTGACGGGGGGTTGAAACTCCCCTTTCCTGGCGAGCAAGGTCGGAGTGAACTGCCCTCTGGGCACCTGATTGGGGCGATATTCCTGGGCACTGCGCTTGCTGTCGAATTCGCTCTCAATCATGTCCTTGCGCGGTGCCTGGGTGAGAGGGGAGTAAGCCACATAGGCAAGGCTGGAGACGAGCGTGACCAGCAGCAGACCCCACCAGATCCACTGCCAGGGACGGTCGACAGGGGTGCCCAGCGCCACTACGGCCACAGTGGCCAGGGCCAGGATCAGGTTGCACCGCCAGGGAAATTGCACTCGTTGCAACGGTGGCAGCAGATGCCAGATGGGCTCGCTCAGGGGCAGCATCATGAGAAAGGAGACTGTCCCTATGATCCCCCACATCAATAATTCGGGATGACGTGGCTCCCGGGTCGCCGCCCAGGCGACCAGCAGCAGCCCCATGGTCAGCATGCTTTGCCAGGCCAGGTGGCCGCGAAAGCGCCAGTCACCCCAGCCAGAGGGCAAACGGTCGAGAAAGTTGCGTCTGAAGTCGAACATGCCGCCCCGCATCAACTCCATGGAGATGGCGCCTTGATCCAGCAGGGCAGGCAGCAGCAGGGTCGCAGCCATGACCAGCCCCAGCACTTGGGCCATTGCCACTAGCTGGATCGGAAACAGGATGCGGGATCGCCAGGCTTGCAGCAGGGCGCGCAGTGTGAGCAGCCCCATCATCAGCAGCAGGCTGGGGAGGTGAGAAAACGCCAGCAATGCCAGCGCCAGAGTCAGCAAGGGAAGTCCCTTGCGACTGCGCTGGTTGGCGAGATCTTGTCCCAGCAAGATCAGGGGAGCCCAGACGAAAGCCCAGAATTCGGCCAGGGCAAAGCGGGCATAGAGATCCATGCCCAGATGATAAGGCAAGGCGAGATAAAGCAGGGTGGCGGCCAGGGCCCGCAAGGGGGAGGCAAAACTGCGCAGCCAGAGATAGGCAAAGAGGCCGGACAGCAGCAAGGCCAGACTGGCGCTCCAGAGCAGGGGCGTGATGGCGTCATGCAGGGGGGCCTGGGGTCCGGCAAACAGGGCGCTGACATAGTAGGGCAAGGGGGGATAAAAGAAGAAGGTAGGGCTGCCAAAGCCGCCATTCATGGCCATCAACCAGCGTGGGTAGATCTCCCCCTGCCACAGTTGTTGTGCAAAATAGTGGCCGGAAAGCAGATGATGAAACAGGTCATGCCCCTGGCTTCCCCCCTGTAACCAGAGTGGCAATAGCAAGGTTCCGCTGGCCAGTATCAGTGTCAGGTGGATGAGAAACCACTCGCTTGATCTCTTCATGGATAGACTCACTTGTCACGGATGCGCAGTGAGTGTAGCCGACCGGGGCGCCAGAGCCGTTAGTCAAATGGTCGCCAAAGTGCGTTGCACTGCCAACTAAGGGTAAAAGTAGGCGGGTATCCCGAGCCAGATACCTGGCTCAGCATGAAAGCGAGGTGAAAACCACTGCTGCTGGTTTGGTACCGGCATGTCACCGGTGGCGATGGGTCGTCGGCTGAGACGGCAGGCTCCCTGTGCCAGTGCGAGTCGTGCATCCCCCCGATACCAGCCATCGGTGACGGCCAGAGCAGTGGTCTCTCGCAGCAGACGTACTCCCCACTGAGTCACCAGCGCCGGACACGCTGTCTCTGCCACCCTGGCCGCCTGCACCATGGCGGGCGGACGGGGCAGGGTGAAGGTCACGCCGAGCAGCAGCAGTCCGGCCACCGCGACCACCCACTCGCCACAGCGTGGCAGCCAGCCTGCCAGCAGCACGAGGCCGAGCAGGGTGATAGGGGCCAGATGGCGGGGATTGTCCGGGTTCTGGCCAAACAGGGTCCAGAGCAGCAGGGCGAGCCAGTAGAGCGTCCAGAGTGGAGAGAGGACGGCGGTGTTGCCTTTTGAGCGCTGCCAGAGTGGCAGCACCAGCAGCGCCCCAACAGCCAAGGGCCAAAGCGGGGTGAGCTGATCGTTGAAGGTGCGCGCCCAGCTCAGCAGCCGATCGCCATGGGCCGCCGCCGTGTTGCCCCAGAGGGTAAAGTGGCCGTCGGTAAAGCGCCGCCCCTCGCTGAAATAGGCCCAGCCATCGGCCTGCCAGACAAAGAGCAGGCTGGTGAGCCCCACCAGCGCGATGGGGAGCACAAACCTGACGCGCGTTCCCTTTTGTGCCATCCCGAGCCAAAGGGGCAGCAGGGCCAGCACAAAATAGGAGGGGCGCAGGGCCAGCAGCAGCCCGACCAGCAGGCCCGCCAGCGCCATCCTGCGCTGCTGCAAGGCCAAGAGAGCCCCGAGCCATGCGGCGAGCGCCGGCCCATCCGAGAGGCCGGAGAGGGCCAGCGTCGGGGTGAGCGGCAGGGCCAGCACCAGCAGCCAGACGGGGGCGAGCAGACTTGACCGTTGCCATAACTTCACCGCCAGCAAGGCGGCGAGCGGTGCTATCAGCGCAGTGCCGAAGAGGCTGGCCCATTGCACCGCGCGGGCCGGATCGTCCACCACCAGATTGATCAGCCGCGCCAGCCAGATAAAGGCGGGATATCCCGGAAAGTGGGGGGAGAACTCCAGCACGCTAAAGCGCGTTACCCCGTGGGCGAAATTGAGGGCATCGTCGGAATCGAGGGCCACCGGGAAGGCCAGCAGCCAGCCAAGCCAGGCCAGTTGCAGCAGGATCAGCAAGTAGGGTCGATTAGCGAAGCGTAATCGGCCGTGGTGACGCCCCCCTTCTCCCCTTGCGGGAGAAGGGCCGGGGATGAGGGGGGCCGTCGTCATCAATGAGAGGTCATCAAAGCGGCGCCAGCACAGCCATCAGCGCTTTTTCTGCATCGCTAAAGGCGGCGGCATCGGCGGGCTTGGCGCCTACTCCGAACACCCCAGGGTTGCCGATGGCATCGAGCACCTTGGCCAGCGCCTGTTCGGCCGCCTTGCGATCCCCTTCACTGAGGGAGGGGAGGATCAGGTCTAGAAAGCGCTTGCTCTTGACCACCAGCACCTTGGCGGTCTGATAATCGCCAAGATTCTGGCTGGCCCCTTCGAGGCGGCGCTCGATCTCCGCCTTGTAGGCGCGATTGAGCATGGCTGCGGTGGCGGCGGCATCTTTCCCCTTGATGGCGGCGGCCAGCGGCGCTTGCAGTTCGACCTTGTGGTGCTGTTCCAGATAGGTCAGCTCGTCGGCAATCTCGCTCAAGGTGGCGCTGGCATCCTTGCCGTCAGTGGCGGCGCCAAGCAGCGCTTCGCGGGCGTCGATCAGTGGCTCCTTGCCGGCGGCGGCGTAGGAGTAAGCCTGCGCCTGCCCGCTCAGGGTCAGCAGCAGGGTGAGGGCAAGCAAACCCGGGCGTATGGTCATCCTGTTCTCCTTACTTATGCCAAGAGGTTATGCCAATGGCGCGGCACTCAGGCCACGCTCTGGGTTTCGATCACGGTGTTTTCGTTGCGATGGTTAAAGGTGCTGCGGCGTCTGTCTTCCGTTGGACACCGGCAATGCTTCTCACGCCACGCTCTGGGTTTCAATCACGGTATTTTCATTGCGATGGTTGAAGATGGCATGGCGTCTGTCCACTCCGTCGATCACCATGTCGGCGGCCATCATCCCCATCTCCATGGCGGTGTCGGTGAAGATGTAGCGGAATGTCCCCTGACGGCCGGTCATGATGAGGTTGCCAATCGGCATCAGTGCCTGAATGGCGGCGTCGCGGCGTGCCTGATAGCCGAGATCCATCAGCGGATAGGCGTACTCGCTGCGGGCTTCGAAGGTCTCATCGCCAAGCTTGGTGGTGTCCACGCCAAGGCTTGCCAGATCGGCCGTGACCCGGCCGCGCAGATCGGCGAGCGGGGCCTGCCAGGTGGCATCTCCCGGATTGCAGGGGATCTCCAGCATCACCGAGGTCTGGCCTTCTGGCGCCATAAAGGGGCTGCGGCGGCGCGGCTCCTGCAAACGGGTGGCCAGAATATGGGGGTCGGAGAGGTACTGCCAGGTGTTGTCCGACAGGTTCTCCTGTTTGAGCGGCATATTGACGAAGCGAAGCGACCGGTAGTGCAGATCGCACGGCAATCCCAGATGCTGGCAGGTGAGCGGCAGCGGCAGGGTGGAGATCACCTGATCAAACGCTTCGCTCTGCTCAACGTTATCTTGTGACCAATAAACCCGTTCAATGCGGCCATCAGCCTGCTCAAGGCGAGTGATGGTGGCGCCGTTTTTCAGCAGGGCCCCTTCTGCTACCAGCCGCTCGCCGAGGGTCGCGAAGATCTGGCCGAAGCCATATTTGGGGTAGCGGTATTTGCGGGCATAGGTGCGCACCGAGAGGTTGCCGTTGCGTCTTGGCAGCAGGCGGCGCGCCACGTCTTTGAGATCAATCAGGCTGATGCGCTGACCGGCCCAGTCGGCGGAGAGCTTGTCCGGGTTGATGCCCCACAGCTTAGCCGTGTAGCCCTCGAAGAACTGGCGGTAGAGGGTGCGGCCGAAGTGGCTCTGGATCCACTCGGCAAAGCTCGCTTTGGCGAAATCGTCCGGCTTCTTGGCAAAAGGCAACAGCAGCAAGTCTTTCACCGCACCGGCCATCAGCGGCAGCGGGGCTGTCTTGATCAGGTTGGTCAGATTGAGGGGGTAGTCATAGGTACGCCCGCCGAAACGGATGACGCTTTTGCGCTCGGCGTGGAGCAGATCGTCACCCATCAGCTCGTCGATAAAGGCGAGCAGCTCGGGGTTCTTGGTGATAAAGCGGTGACCGCCGTAGTCGAAGCGATACTCGCCGTCGCGCCCCTTGAAGGTCTGGGTGGCGCACATGCCGCCGACGACCGGCTCCTGCTCGAACAGGGTGACCGCATAACCGGCGCGGCGCAGGCGCCAGGCAGCCATCAAACCGGCGGGGCCGGCACCCAGCACCGCAATTTTCTTGTTGTTATCGCTCATGAGTGTTCCGAAACTGCTTGATAGATAAGGGAACAGCGCCAAGGCGCGGCCCCCGAATGGTGTTGTTACCCCGTGGCCTTGTAACCACTGGGCGTGCGGACTTAGCCCTTGCTGGGCGCGGCACTCACCTGCGGGCGATAGCTGCGCTGCCAGAGGGTAACGAAGATCGCCAGATAGAGGGCCCAGGTCAGCAGCTGCAGGCCAGCCGGTGAGGCATTGTAGCCAAACAGGGCGCGCAGGAAGGTACCAAATACCCCCTGATCGTCGAGAATGTGGCTGATGTTGAATACCGGCGTGGTCCAGAAGGTGATGATGTCTGCCGCCTGCAACATATTGACGGCAGACGAGAGCAGACCTGCGGCTATGATGATGATGAGCAGCCCTGTCCAGCGGAAGAAGGGGGCCAGCGCCACCTTGCGGGTGGAGCGCAGCAGCCCCCACACCAGCGCGATGGAGACCAGCAGCCCTGCCAGCGCGCCTATCAGGCCGGATTGCAGATCCACCCCTTGGCCGGAGTAGAGCAGGGCGGAGAAGAAGAGCACGGTTTCAAACCCTTCGCGCATCACCGCCAGGAAAGCGAGCAGCACCAGACCAAACAGGTTGCCGCCATCGATGGCGGCATCGATGCGCGCCGTCATGACCCCCACTTGGGATTTGGCCTGCTTTTGCATCCAGATCGCCATATAGGTGAGCACCAGAGTGGCGAAAATGAGGATCCCCGCCATCAAGAGGTGGTTGTAGCGCTCGCTCTCGAACTGGCTCACCACCACCTGGAACAGGAAGGCGACGATCAGGGAGGCGATAAGGCCAAGCCCCACCCCCAGATAGATGAACTTGTTGTAGCGGCTCGCCCCCAGCTTGGCGAGGTAGGAGAGGCAGATGCCGACCAGCAGGAAGGCTTCCAGCCCCTCGCGCAGGGTAATGAGAAAACTTGCAAACATCAGGATTGAGGCTCCGTAGCGGGCGTGACGGGGAAAGGCTGCAAGGTGAGTTGCAACCGATTTAGCTGCACTATGGGTGGCTCCGGCAAGCTGGGCTCGGCGGCGCGCACCGCATCATTGACCCACTTGGGGTAGGTGCGGAAATTGAGTTTGATATCGGCCTTGAAGGGCCCCTGGGAATCTGCGGGCAGCGGCCAGGCTTCATCGCGCCAGCCATCGGCCGGAATGCGGGTATCTTCCAAGAGCTTGGCGAAGCGCCAGAACTTGAGCCCCACCGGCTTGCCCTCGGCATCGCCGAATACTTTGCGAAACAGCCGCGCATCTTCAGGGACGGCGCCATCCACCGGCTGGCCGCTGGCAAGCACCACCTTGCCGGTGGCGTCAGTGACGGTCAGCTCCAGCCAGAGTTCACGGAAATCGGCTACCCCGGTGGGCAGGGCATGGCCCGCGCCTGTATTGGCGACCCGCACTACCAGCTGTTGGCTATCGGCTGCTTGCTCGATACGGGCGGATAGGGTAGCACTGGAGCGCAGCAGGGCCAGGCTCTCCTGTTCAAGGTCGGGGTTGCGCAGCCCCACCAGCTGATGCTGGGCGCCGGTAAAGTTGTGGCGATAGAGCCGCGCCTTCATGGTGCCGTTTTCTGTGGATTGGCCCGCCACCGGTGCGCCGCCGTTGCCCGGTTCGGGGTTCATGTGACAGTCGATGCAGGTGCGCCGCTTGGCGGGATCGTCCGCCTTGGCGAAGCTGGAGTTATCCCACTCGTCCCAGGTGTTGACGATATTGGCGCCTGTGCCGGGGGCAAACTCGTTGTGGCACGACTTGCACAGGGCCGCGTCGCGGTAGAAATCCTTCTGATAGGAGGCTTTGTGGGCCGCCGGACGGGCGTTAATCTGCCGCTCGGCCAGCCAGTGCTGAAGGCTGCCGCCCGCGGCATCCTCGAATACATAGCTCTCCCTGTCTTTCAAATTCACGGTAAAGGCGCTGTTGCCGCCCGCGTCTTCCACTTTGGTGATGCGATGGCAGAGCACGCAGCCGGTGCCTTCCTCAACGACCGGTTCGCCAGCCTTGTGAGCGGCAATCAACGAGGCACCGCCCTGCTCGAACATGTGGGAGCCCTTGGGCAGATCCGTCTGGCCTGTCATCACCTGTTGGGGCATATGGCAGCCCTGACACCACTGGCCGAACGCTTCCCCTTCGGTTTCGCGGGCCAGCGCCTGCACCACCTTGTAGTAGGGGTGGGAGTTGCCCATCAGTCGGTGGTTGCTCTCGCTCCAATCCTTGAAGGCCTGTTGGTGGCAGTTCTGGCAGGAGGCGGAGTTGAGCCACTCCTTGGGATGGGTAGTCGGTGCCTTGGCAGGATCCCTGCGCGGGGCATCGAGCCGCAGCCAGTTAGCGAGATAGGGGAGGTTGCCATCGGCGGTGACGAAGGCGTGCAGATCTTCCATCATCGCTTTCACTTCCGGTTGGGGCCTCGCGGGGTCAACTGCCTCCGCCCCATCGCGGGTGTCATGGCCCATGCCGCCCTGGGTCTGCTGGGTCATGCGCAGGTATTCACCGACAAAATTCCCCGCCACCATGTTGGTGAGGTTGGCGTGGCCGTTGATGGCGTTGTCGCCGCTCTTCTGGCGATGGGCCGCCATCAGATAGCGGTTGGTGAAGTTGAACCCGTCCAGATGGCAGGAGTTGCAGCTCATCCAGTTGTCTCCCGCCATGGGGAAGCGTGAGTTGGCCGCTGTGTTACCGAGGTTGAACAGCCGCTCGCCGCGCTGGAGCGGCTCGGGGCGGGGATCTGTCTCGACCAGTTTGGCGAAGTGGGGCACATCCACCGTGACCCGGGCAAACGGGCCGCTACCGCCGCTATTGAGGCGGGTAAGATCCTGCCCCATGGCGTTGTGCACCAGAATGTGGTCGCCATCGATCAGCAGATCCCGCGGATTCTGGCCTGGCAGATGACGCAAGAGCTGGGTTGCCTTGGCGCCCCCCTGAAATTTCTTGCGGCGATGGCGGTTGTTGTTGGATTTGCCGCTGCGAGAGAGGTCAAACACCAGCAGATCTTCCGAGCCCGCCAGGGTCAGATAGACCCGCTTGCCGTCGGCGGCGAAGCGGGCGGCGAACGGGTTGGAGACGATCTGGCTGCGGTTGCCGACGCTTGGCAGATTGATCTGCAAAAAGAGCTGTTTTCTTTCATCGACCCGCTCTTTCTCCTCATCGAGATCGATGATGGAGACCGCCGGAAAGACGGTGCTCTGAAACTGGAAGGGGTGGTCAAAGCTCCACAGCACGTGGGGCAGCCAGGCTTCGCTGCCATCGGGGGAGAGGGCGATGCCGTCCAGCAGGCGCGGCAATCCCTGAGAGTCGCTTGGAGTGTCGCTGTGGGTCTCGGCCAGGGTGATGAGTTTGGGCTTGGGCAGGGTGGCGCCCTTGGCGCCGTGGCCGAGTTTGGCGAGATCATAGATGGCGAGCTGGCCCGTCATGGCATGGGTGAGCAGCAGGCGATCATCGTCGGTCAGAGCGAGCCCGCGCGGGGTCTCGGCGGTTTCTGCATCCAGTTGGAGGTTGCCCGCGGTGTTGTAGGCCTGCAGACGACCTGCCTCAAACAGCGTGACCCAGAACCAGTGCCGCTTGGGATCGAAGATGATGCCGTAGGGTCTATGGCCGGTGGGGATCGCCCTTTCCAGGTCGAGATCATCATCCAGCAGCAGCAGGCGATCGCCACTGTAGTCGGTGACCAGCAGGGTGCCGTCGCCTGCGCGGGCAAGCTGGCGCAGATCGCCCCCCAGCCGCACCTCTTTCATTCGCTTGCCGCTATCGCGTTCAAGCAGGGTAACCGAGCCTGCGCTCAGGTTGGCGGTGACAAGGCGCGGGCTCTGCCCCTCCTCATAGGCGAGCATCCCGGCGCCCATCTGCTGGGCAAACGTGAAGGGGCTGGCCAGCAGTAGGAGGAGGGCCAGCAAGGGTGACAAACATGCACAAAGAGATGACTTCAACATGGGGTCAGGCGCGCCATTTCAAGATGGTCCAGCGCCAGGCGTGGCGCAGCACCAGAGGAGTTAACGCCAACGCGCTTAGCCAGTGGGCCCAGCTGGCGAGGCTGCCCATGGCATCGCCCGGAGTGCCATGCAGCACCAGCAGCAGGCCGCTGGCCAGACACACCAGCAGCAAGGCTTCGATAATTCGCCCCGTGGTGCGCAAAAAGGGCTTGTTGCTGCGGTTCAACAGGCTGCGATGAGAGAGCCAGAAGGCGCCAAATAATAGGGGAAAGAGGGTGAGCGAAAGCATCACGTGGAGAAACAGATTCCAGCGCGCCAGGGACCAGAGCGGGGTCAGCGGCTCCCACAGCAGCATGCCGGAGAAGAACATCAGATAGAGGGAGCCCTCGGCGGCCTGATGGTGATAGGCCAGCCACTGCCAGCAGTGTCGGGGTGAGAGAGAAAGGCTTGTCATAGGTGCTCCAGCGCCCGGGCAATGCAGCCCGGGGGAGCAAGTTTACAATGGGGTAAAGGTAATGAAAAGAGTTATCAATTCCGGTCTTGATGAATAGACCCTGAATGACGCCGGGCCCTATTTGTGTTCCGCCAGCCGCTCGGTCACCGCATAGATAAGCGCAGCGGTGGAGAAGGCCAAAAAGACGATGACTGACCACTTCATCTCGATCTCGTTGCCGGTGCCGTCGTTGAGAAAGGCCTTGAGCACTTCGATCCCAGCTATGGTCACCAAGGAGTTGATGACGATGAGTTTGAGGGAGGCGAAGTTGATCTTGCTGAGCCAGTTGTCGCCGAGGGCAGCCCGCTGCTCCGGGGTCTTGATGAACTGCACGTAGCCGCAGATGGCCACCAGGATCAGCATCTGGGCTACCAGCACGAAGTCCACCAGGGTCAGCACCCCTGTGATCAGATCCAGATAGGGGATGTCGATGATGTCGCGGCACAGCACATAGAGCTGCATGGCAAACTTCACCATCAAGAGGGCGACACAGACAAGGATGCAGACATAGAAGGGGAACATCATCAATCGGCTGCCGTTGAGCATGACGTTGAATCGACGCATGAGAACTCCTGAGTAGGGTGAAATTGGGCTGATTATCGCCTGAGTCAGGCGACGAATGCATGTTTTACTGATAAAGCCTGCATGGCCGTGTGCTCGGTAGAAGGTGTTGCATCGATGGGCCAACCCCGACAGTCGATGCGCCACCATCACCAGATGGCAAGCGCTCGGTACTGATGCAATACAGTCAGAATGCAGAACAGGTGCCCGGTTGCGGGGCAGGCACCTCGGTTATTACTCGACATTGATGGGGCCCTTGGTGCCCGCATCACTATCGATCCAGACATCTTCCCCCTTCAGGCGGCGATCGCCCTGAATGGTAAATGTGAGGGTGCCCTGCTTGAACAGCAGTGCACCGTCAGCCCGCTTTGCCTTGACCTGTTTGCCATTGACCCAAACCTGCTCTTTGCCATCTATATGGATGGTGGCAACTGTGGCTCCTTCGTTGCTTTTGGCCACCCATTGTCCAGCATAGGGTGTGGTGTCTGCTGCGGCCTCCGTGCTCGCGGGAGTGGCTGCCTCGCCAAAACCAGCCTTGGCATTTTCGGCCTTGCTCTTGGTGATATCGCACCCTTGCAACTCGGAGGCCTGGGTGCAGCCGGAGTTTTCGAGTTGCTGGCGGTATTTGGCACTGATGGCGTGGGCAGGGGACTGGATCAGCAGGGCCAGTGCTGCCGCCGTAATCATGGTCTTGTACATCATAATTGCTCACTTCTGTTGTCAGGTTATTCACCTCGTCCACTTTAGTACTGCGTGCGACCAAGGGCTACCTGCTTGCGTCTGTCTCCTGAGCGGGAGGCGAGAGCCAGCCTTGCAATGGGGGGCGAGCCGTGATGGAGAGGAAAGGAGGGGGAGTAAGTGGAGGATGTGGCAAACATGAAAAAGCCCAGCCAAAAGGCTGGGCTTTAGAATATGGCTCCCTCGACAGGACTTGAACCTGTGACATACGGATTAACAGTCCGCCGTTCTACCGACTGAACTACGAGGGAATTGGCTCCTCCTACTGGACTTGAACCAGTGACATACGGATTAACAGTCCGCCGTTCTACCGACTGAACTAAGGAGGAATTGCCTGTCTCGTTGAGACGGTGCGGATATTAATAGCCTGTCGGCCGGGTGTCAACCCGCGATCCGGCGCAAAAAATGGAATTTCGCCCTGTTTGTCCAAAACTTGGTCATTGTGGACTATTTTCAGCACAATCAGCAGCTTGAGATTGGCCTCTGGCGGCCACGTTATCAATTTTTGCGCTGGTGGCGGATTGTGTTCTGGATGCTCAGTGATGGCCAACCATCCCTGCCCGTGCAATAAAAATGGGGTGGGTGAATGGGAGGTCCCATGCCTCATAAACCGCCCCGATGGTAGACAAGTGTCTGCCGCGGGCCGTGTGCATTTGGTTAGCAGGCGAAGTGAAAAATCTGCGTAATGGTGATAAAAATCGGCGATATGCCAGCAACAAACCGCTATTTTGCGGTGAAATGGTCATTCATTGATCCTGCCCATCGAAATATTTCCTCGGCTGGAGTATGGTTGCCCCGGATACCATCGCCGTGTCGACAGTTCTGCCGGCCCTTGATGATGATCGGGCGCCGGTTAAATCCGGCCTTTATCTCCCTCTTCTGGTATTACGACATAGATGCACAACCAAGCTCCCTTGCAAAGCGTGAAGCTGGCCATTGCTTTACGCCAATCCTGTATTGATGAACCCTATAGCATCCCTCGCTTTGGCCGTGACCTGATCGCCGGCGTCACGGTCGGCATCATCGCCATTCCGCTGGCCATGGCGCTGGCGATTGCCAGCGGCGTGCCACCGCAACATGGTCTTTATACCGCCATCATCGCAGGTATCGTCATTGCCGTGACCGGTGGATCCCGTTTCTCCGTGTCGGGGCCGACCGCCGCCTTCGTGGTGATCCTCTACCCGGTGGCCCAGCAATTCGGGGTCGGTGGCCTGCTGATGGCGACCCTGATCTCCGGCTTCTTTCTGGTCGCCATGGGGATGGCCCGACTTGGGCGCCTGATTGAGTACATTCCGCCGTCAGTGACCCTGGGCTTTACCGGCGGGATCGCCATCGTGATCGCCACCTTGCAGATCAAGGACTTCTTCGGGCTCCAGGTGCCTGATATGCCGGAAAATTACATAGGCAAAGTAGAGGCGCTGGTACATGCCCTGCCAAGCTGGCAATGGGGTGACACGCTGGTCGGGATTGCTACCCTGGCCGTGTTATTGCTCTGGCCACGGCTGCGCTTGCCAGTGCCCGGTCACTTGCCCGCCGTGCTGGTGGGTGTGGGGCTGGGGTTTGGTCTGCACTACTTTGGTGTCGATGTGGCCACCATTGGCAGCAAGTTCAGTTATACCCTGGCCGATGGCACACAAGGCATGGGGATCCCGCCCATAGCGCCGACTCTGGTAATGCCCTGGGCACTGCCGGGGCCGGATGGTTCACCGGTCGAATGGAACCTGGCGGCCATCGAGCGCTTGCTGCCGGCTGCGTTTTCCATGGCCATGCTGGGGGCCATTGAGTCGTTGCTTTGCGCCGTGGTACTCGATGGCATGACGGGTCGCAAGCACAGCTCCAATGCCGAGCTGGTGGGGCAGGGGTTGGGCAACATATTGGCGCCTTTCTTCGGTGGTATCACGGCAACGGCGGCCATTGCCCGTTCCGCGGCCAACGTACGGGCGGGTGCCACCTCGCCGGTTTCCAGCATAGTGCATGCGCTTGTGGTACTGGCCGCCATTCTGGTGCTGGCACCCTGGCTCTCCTGGTTGCCGCTCTCGGCCATGGCCGCGCTGTTGCTGATCGTGGCCTGGAACATGAGTGAGGCACACAAGGTAGTGGAGCTTGTGCGTCGCGCCCCCAAATCCGATGTGCTGGTGTTGGTGGTGTGTCTGTCGCTGACCGTCATCTTTGACATGGTCATTGCCATCACTTTCGGGGTGATCCTGGCGTCGCTGTTGTTCATGCGTGAAATTGCCAAGATGACCAAGCTGCACGATTTGGCCGATCACAAGCGCTATGCCGACGAAGTGCCGACGAATGCCTTGCTTTACAAGATCAACGGCCCGCTGTTTTTTGCGGCAGCCGAGCGTGTCTTTGGCGAGCTGGTGGCTCAGGTTCAGGGGCACAAGCTGCTGGTATTGCAGATGGAGGCTGTCTCCATCCTGGATGCCGGGGGACTCTCTGCTTTCCTGCAGTTTGAAAAGCAGATGGCCAAGGCCGGAGTGGAGCTGCGGGTTGCCGAGTTGCAGTTTCAGCCGTTGAAGACATTGGCGCGTGCCAAGGTGCGCCCTGTACCGGGTCAGTTGGAGTTTTATGGCTCTCTGGAAGAGGCATTGAAAGGCGAGCAGAGTCACGAACAGGCCGCCAGTTGATGGTATGGGATGCAGAGGTGGAAAGATTTTGCGCAGTTGGCTCGGTTCTTGAGCAAACAGATTGAAAACCGCAAAATTGCATTGACCCAAACACAATGCATCCCTTACATTACGCCCCGTCGCTGCGGCATGGTCTGCAAGCGATGGTGCAACTCAGGCACCTGAAAATGTGAGAAAAAATTTGGTGGGATGCCAGAATGGCTGCCCACCGACGAAGTCGGCAAGAAAGCACGCATGGCGTGATCCGAAAGCCACTTCAACGAAGTGAAAATTTGGTGAGGTGTCCGAGTGGCTGAAGGAGCACGCCTGGAAAGTGTGTATACGGCAACGTATCGAGGGTTCGAATCCCTCCCTCACCGCCAAATAAAAGAAAAGGGCCTGTCGCAAGACAGGCCCTTTTCTTTATGCCCGTTTGACGGACTGTCCGGTTCGAACGTGATATGTGTACAGATCTCGTTATCACTGACATGCAGCAAACCCCCAGGCAATCTGATTGTCCGGGGGTTTTGTTTTTCCATGGCGGCCATTCGACCCTATATCGGTTCAGCTATTCGCCCAGCCTCTTCATTACTCTGATCGCATCGGGTGATCTGGTCGTCATGATTGCCAGAACCTTGTTCGTATGCGTCATCAGTGGATTACCTCAGCCTACTGCTCTAGCTCAGTGGGAAGGTCAGCCACAAGACGCTGTTACTTGCCTAACGGGGTTAAGTATCATTATGAGCAAGGCATTGCTTTAATTTTGGTTTTAAATACTGGGCGTGCAAACTTTTGCAGTGTTATATGCCACTCGCGCAACTTGTTGCGCTCTCTTTGTGAGGGTATAGACCTGAGTTTTTCGTAAGGCTTTGTTTTTTATAAATAAAAATGTTTGGCATGGTCACTGCTAATGGTTTTGGTCGAGTGTCATTACCGTTCAACCAATCAGGAGCATACCCATGCCAACTCCATGTTATATCAGCATCGAAGGTAAAACCCAGGGCAACATCACCGCGAGTGCCTTCACCTCCGATTCCGTCGGCAACATCTTCGTGCAGGGCCACGAAGACGAGATGCTGGTGCAAGAGTTCCAACACGTCGTCACAGTGCCGACTGACCCGCAATCCGGTCAACCTGCCGGCCAGCGTGTCCACAAGCCGTTCAAATTCACCGTTGCCCTGAACAAGGCCGTACCGCTGATGTACAACGCCCTGGCCTCCGGTGAAATGCTGCCGAAAGTGACCCTGAAGTGGTATCGCACTTCCGTGGAAGGCAAGCAGGAGCACTTTTTCTCTACCGTGCTGACCGATGCCACCATCGTCGATATCGACTGTCAGATGCCCCACTGCCAGGATCCGGCAAAGTCCGACTTCACCCAGCTGATCCAGGTCTCTCTGGCCTACCGCAAGATTGACTGGGAACACACAGTTGCTGGTACCTCCGGCTCTGACGACTGGCGCGCACCCAGCGAAGCGTAAATTGATACAAAGGGGCACTGCTTGCGGTGCCCTTTGCTATCTACGCGATTGACGAGCATCCATTTGAGGATATCTCGCCGACTGTCTTCTACTCCCCCGTTCTGCACCACCCCGATTTTTTCTTGTACCCGTTTGCTCTTTGCGAGTGGGTACAAGAAAAAAACCGAATTCACGTCTTGTCGCACGCCGTCAAGGGCGTGCGGTAGCCATGGTGTCAGAAAAGCCAGGGCGATGGCGGATCTCTCACACAGTTTGAAAAGCCCCCGAGTGTACGGGGCTGCACCATATCTCAGAGGCGCTCACCGATGGCAGACAGCACAGGATTACAATTCACCGTCAAGGTAGGGGCGCTGCCCGAGAGCACTTTCGTGGTGGCCGAGTTTGCGCTGGAAGAGGCGCTGAACAGCCCGTTCCAGTTGCGGTTGGAATTGGCCAGCCCCCAGCCGGATGTCGACTTTGCCGATGTGCTGGACCAGCCGTGCGAGCTAATGGTGTGGTACAACGGCGAGCTGCAACGGCGGGTGTGCGGGGTAGTGAGTGACTTTGCGCAAGGGGACAGCGGCTTTCGCCGCACCCGCTACCAGCTGCTGGTGCAGCCGGCGTTGTGGCGGCTTTCGCTTCGTCACAATTCCCGCATCTTCCAGGCGCAGAAACCCGATAAAATCCTCAGTATCCTGCTGCAAGAGCACGGCATTACCGATTACGCCTTTGCGCTGAAAAACGAGCATGCTCAGCGCGAATACTGCGTACAGTATCGCGAGAGCGACCTCGATTTTGTCAACCGGCTCGCCGCCGAAGAGGGGCTCTTCTATTTCCACGAATTTGAAGCAGGCAAACACCGCATTGTCTTTGCCGACGATGCGGCAGCGCTGACCGCCGGCCCCGAACTCTTCTTCAACTTGGGTAACCGCTCCCTCGAGCAGGGCCCCTATGTGCGCCAGTTCCACTACCGGGAAGCGGTGCGCCAGAGCGATGTGGAGCTCAAGGACTACAGCTTCAAGACCCCGGCCTACGGGCTCTCCCACAAGAAACAGGGCAGCGAGCTGGAGCATCAGCGCGATAGCTACCAGCACTTTGACTTTCCCGGTCGCTACAAGCAGGACCCGAGCGGCAAGGAGTTTGCCCAGCACAGGCTCGATGCGCTGCGCAATGACGCTGTGGCGGGCAGCGGCAAATCCAACAGTGCAGCCCTGCTGCCGGGCCAGTTTTTCTCGCTGACCGAGCATCCGAACGGCAGTCTCAACACCGACTGGCAAATCGTGCGCATCAGCCACACTGGCTTGCAGCCGCAGGCGCTGGAAGAGGAGGGGGGCAGCGGTCCGACCGTCTACCACAACGAGTTTGGGGTGGTCAAAGCTGCGACCACCTGGCGTGCCCGTATCGGCAGCCCACAAGCCCCCCACAAGCCCATGGTGGACGGCCCGCAAATCGCCATCGTGGTGGGCCCTGAAGGGGAAGAGATTTACTGCGACGAACACGGCCGGGTGAAACTGCAATTCCCGTGGGACAGATATGGCAGCTCCAACGACCAGAGCTCCTGCTGGGTGCGGGTGAGCCAGGGTTGGGCTGGCGGGCAATACGGCATGATGGCGATTCCGCGCATCGGCCACGAAGTTATCGTTTCATTTTTGGAAGGGGACCCGGACCAGCCTATTGTCACTGGTCGCACTTTCCACGCCACCAACCGGCCGCCCTACGACTTGCCTGCCAACAAGACCCGTACCGTGCTGCGCACCGAAACCCACCAGGGCGAAGGCTTTAACGAACTGCGTTTTGAAGACCAGGCGGGCCAGGAAGAGATTTACATCCACGGTCAGAAAGACCTGAGCGTGCTGATTGAAAATGATGCGGCCTGGCACATCAAGCATGACCAACACACCGACATCGACAATGAGCGAGTCACCCGCATCAAGGCCAACGACCATTTGAGCGTGGAGGGGGAGAAGCGGGACCATATCAAGGGTGACCTGTCACTGACCGTCGATGCCTCCATGCACCAGAAGCTGGGCCAGAGCTGGCTCACCCAGGCAGGGCAGGAAGTGCACGTTAAGGCCGGCGCCAAAGTGGTATTGGAAGCGGGATCTGAGATCACCGTCAAGGTGAGCGGCTGCTTTATCAAGGTCGATGGTGGCGGCGTTACTCTGGTCGGCCCCACCATCAAGATGAACTCGGGTGGCAGCCCGGGTTCAGGTGCTGGTTGGGGGGGCAAGGCCCCAATCCTGCCAGGCAATGTCGAAGTGCCAACACCACCACCAGCAACTTTGCCAGCCCCGGCCATCCACAAGAGCATGGAGTCCATGGCGCCGCTGGCCAAGCCTTGTCCAGCAGCCCCACCACCTGTACCACCTCCGCCTGCCGGGGGGCCACCGGCTCCACCACCCGTCCCACCCCAGCTTGCCGGAGGCGCAGGGATGCCACCGCCGCCGCCACCTGTTGCGGCCAAAGGGGAAGGTAAAAAGCCGGCAAAGAAGTGGGCGACGGTAGAGATATCCAAAGCGGATGAAGCGCTCAGATACTATTCGGCGCAGGGGTACACATTGCTCAATAACTATTTGCGTGATCGCCCCTACAAGCAGCGAGAGGCCATCGATACCCTGCTTAGTCGCAGCTATTTGAATGATGAGCCGACATCTGCGGGTGAATTTGATAAGGCAATGAAGGCCTATGTTGCCGATGTGGAGGCTGGTCTGGCCAAATTGCCGGCCTCACCTGAGTTGTCTTTCGTTTACCGGGGGCTAGCGCTAGACAAGCCGGAGCTTGCAGCCCTGAAAGAGCAGTTCACCGGGGTGGGCAATATTGTTGTTGAGCCAGGATTCATGAGTACCTCACCGGACAAGGCCTGGGTCAACGATACCTTGTTGAAGATCCGCTTGCCTGCCGGTCATGGTGGCCGTCTGCTGGGAGACGCTGCGCACTTCAAGGGAGAAGCTGAGATGCTGTTTCCGACGCAGACCAAGCTAAGGGTTGATCGAGTAGTTTCCTCCACGAGAGGTGATTTCGATACCTTGCTCAATACGGTCCCAACCTCTGACAATGCATCGGACAACCGCAACAGGATCAAGCGACTGATTGAGGTTTCCGTATTATGACGTTATTTGACTGGCTCGCTGGCGAGCAAGCGGGTGAGAGATATGCCGTCATCGATGGAGCCCAGGCGGTGTCAGCTGTGGCGGATTTCTATGCATATGATGGAGAGAATGCCAATCCACTTTTTGCCGGTACCGCTTTTGATGAGCAGTCTGCATTGGGGCCCTGGTTGCTACCTGCGCCTTCCACTGAGTTCATGATGGCCAATCCTGCCCTGAGCGGCTTCTACCTGATCAGCGACCAATCAGTGGAGCTGATCCGCCGCCATTGGCAGAGCCTGATAGAAGCGATACGCGAGGGAGAAGCAGTCTGGTTTCGTTTTTCTGACCCACGCATTTTTCTGCCTATGCTCAGCGCCATGACCCCTGATGAACGCGATAGTGTGCTGGGTCCCTGTTCCGGGCTCTGGATCCATGGTGAAGCCTTCGTTCGCACGCCCAATGCCCGGTTCCAACCGGCCTTGCAAACTCCCTGGTTTTATATCCGGCCTAATCATCTGGCTGGACTCTACGACGAGAACCGTCATGCCTACATCTTGCGACGGCGATTATGGCAGACCATGACGGCTATGATGGAGCGCCATCCCGACCCAGCCGGTACCATTTTACCCACCCTTAAACAGGCCAATCAGGATGGGCTGCAAGAGGATGTGCGCGATGGTGTGGTGGCTGGCGCCTTGGCCTTGCAGGCCAATCTGCCTCTTGAAGAGATACGGGCGCCTTTGATGCTGACCGATGATGAGCTGGTTCAGGTAGCCAACTGGCTGAACAAACATCACGAATTGACAGGAGTATCCTGATGGCGGCAGATCCCCACTGCATCCCTTGTGAACGATATGACGGCTGGATAGAGATAGACGTTCGCGATGAGCATAACCGCTCGTTCAAGGGGCTCAAGGCCACCTTGACTGACGAAACCGGCAAGTCAGAGACGGTCACCCTGAAGGATGGGCCCACCCTGGTGCGAGGGTTTGCGGTTGGCCCAGTGGCTGTAAAAATCGAGACGCCAGCCTGGCTCAAGGCGGCGCAATCCCGTGAGGCCCTCAAGGAGGGTGAGGCCACACAGGTACCCGCCTATACAGACAAGTTATTCGGGCACTGCGACGTCAAACGAGAGCATATCAAGGTGACCACTGGCGACCTTTGTCTCACCGAGCCAGAACAGCCGCTACCGAAAAGACATCAGTCAGGACAGGCTCAGCCTCCACGCTTTATCACCAAACACTCCTACGTGATTGAGGTGAAGGGCTATCAGCTTACCACCCTGCGTATCGGGGTGTTTTTTGATGGCACAGCCAACAACACCTTCAAGCATAAAGAGGGGAAAAGTGCATTGGAGGCTGCCTTGGAGCAATGCAGCCCGGAAGAGCAGCAGATATTGCTGGAGCAGTGTTTTGAAGGGGCGTTGCCTGATGGCCTGAATAACAGTGAGAAGAACGACATCACCAATATTGGTAAGGCTAGGGAGCTATATAAACAGCCAACAAAATCCGAATTGAATGTAGCAGTTTATGTTGAAGGTATTGGCACCACCGAAGGGCAAGACGATGCAAAAGCCGGTCTTGCCGCAGACAAGGGCGACACCTCTAGTGCTGTTCGGGTTGAGCAGGCCTGTCAAACCCAAATTGTGGCAGAGGTCAAAAAACAACTTGAGCGTATACTGCCCACTATCGAGTGCATTCAGAAGGTCGAGTTCGATGTATTTGGCTTTAGCAGGGGCGCATCTGCCGCCCGCCAGTTTGTAAACCGTATCGATCAGAAGGGAGATCACCCTCTGGTGGAGGCCATGGCCACTGATCCCGATATCCCCTTGAAGACGGGCTTTGACTGGGCCTGTCGTGATGATGTGCGCATCCAGTTTGTCGGGCTGTTTGATACCGTGGTCAGCTCCTATCTGTGGGGTAAACGTAATGTGACGCTGGCCCCTGACTGTGCCGAGCGAGTGGTGCATATCGTGGCGGCTGACGAGTGGCGCTATCACTTTGACTTGACCCGTATTACTGATGATGCCGCAGGTACTGCGATTGCGGATAGTTTTACCGAGGTCATTATTCCCGGCGCTCACTCCGATATCGGTGGGGGCTATTACAGCCGCTGGAGTTTGCGTGACCCCAACGGGGCCTCACCGCTCATAACTGAAAATTGCGTGATCGCTAGCTTCAATTCCTTTGAGTTGCCTCACATCAATGCTGCCAAGTCTAAAGCGTATCTGGATGCTTGTGCCTATGCCAAAATGAGGGTCGCACAAGGGTGGGCCAAGGGCGTTGTGTCTCTGACTAGCAATAGTCAGCCCACCCAACTTGGCTATCTGAATGTACGCCCATACATAGGCTCAATAACAGGTAGCCAAACTGGTGGCCAGCGTCGCATCAGCGTCGAGGTGGTGCTGCACCGGATTGTGGAGGGGGAGTATTCACGGATCCCCTTGCACATAATGGTGGAAGCGGCACGGGATGCGGGAGTGCCATTTATAGAGTGGGACCCCACTCGACGGGATTTGATGATGAAAAGTGCACTTTCATGCCCCACTGTGAACCTGGCCAAACTCGATGAGCTATGGGTAAATGTGGCCAAACGGCGTGGAGAGGCGATCAACTTAGCTCGTAGCTTACCTGACGAAGTGTACCAAAAGTTGCGACTGAGTTATTTGCACTACAGCGCAGATACCGGGCTAGTCAACAAGCCCAACAAGGTTGGTGACACAGAAATCCGCAAGATGGCGGGTAATAAAAAGGGAGGTTATTAATGCGCTGGATACTCTTACTGCTGCTGTTGCCGCTAGTCACTGCTTGTCAGGCCGCTTCTTCCCCACCCAAAAATTTGGAGTGGTGGCATATGGTTGGTTCCAACTCAGATGAACTTTGGGTGACCGAGGTACTCTTTTATCGTCAGGGCAAGTTGGTGGATGCCTCGACCAATGGTTCCGCCGGATTTTTCGGGGTTGAAGGATTAAAAGAAAAAGACTATCGCTGGAGTATTTCTAAAGGGAGCCACACCACGCGGCCAACGCCGGATCGGGTGGACCTGGAGTGGATTTCATTTCATGACAAAAAACGCTATCGCATTAGCCTGACATTACCAGCTGAGCTGGAAAGCATGCTTGTACAACCTTATCGCATCAAGGTGAGGGATGAATGGCGCGAAGAGCGTCGAGATAACATTGGCTTAGGCATGGCCACCGGAGGCTATGTGGAAGCATTTTTAACCAGTGTCAGAGTGACACCTGATATCCTACTGGCCAGGGGAATTGCCAAAGAGGTCACGGATGATCCCTATGATCAACGTTTCCCACTCTCCAGCCAGTTTAAAAATGCTTGGGCCCGTTTTGACAAGGATTACAGGGATGCCTACAAGCAATACCCTACTCCTAGTGGGATGAATTGGGCTCCTATCATGGACGCATACCGTGCCGCACAGCCTAAGACAGATATAAACCTGGTTCGATGATGGCATCGATGCGCACACTCCTATTACTGCTGCTGTTGCCGTTAGTCGCAGCCTGCCAAGCTGCCCCCACAGGACCCAATGTAGTGGTCAACTAAATCCGGACACTTGGTTAGGCCGAGTATCGGCCTCTGCTGGCGGTATCCCATTATTGTGTTGATGTGGTCGCCGCCAGTTGTAGTAATCCATCAGGTCATGGCTGATATCCCGTTTCGCTTCCCGCAGACTCATGTAACCTGTCGCCGGAAGTCACTCCGTCTTCAAGCTCCTGAACAACCGCCCCATCGGGGCGTTATCCCAGCAGTTGCCACGTCGGCTCATGCTCTGGGTCATACGATAGCGCCACAGTCGTTGCCGAAATGCCCGGCTGCCATATTGGCTGCCCTGGTCAGAGTGAAACAGCACGCCTGACGGACAACCTCGTTGCTGATACGCCATCTCAAGTGCTTTCACGGCCAGCTCGGCATCTGGTTTATCTGACATCGCCCACCCCACAACCCGCCGGATATGCAGGTCAAGAACCGCTGCCAGGTAATGCCAACGACCACCTGCCCAGACGTAGGTGATATCGCCACACCACACCTGATTGGGTTGCTGGACATCAAATTCGCGGGCCAGCAGATTGGGAATGTCCGGTTGTTCAGACCGTGCAACCTTATAACTGTGTGTGTCCGGCTGTTTGGATGATAGAGAACAAGGAAGCATAAAGATGAAATATATCGTCGCATTGTTGGGAGTCAGCTTGTCATTGATGGCCTGCGCGGTTCCACAATCTCTGTCTAAATTTGCTTGGGATTATGGTACAGGCAGCAATATAGATCTTACTAAGAACACCAAGACCGAGTTCTATCTTGGAGGGAAAAAGGTTTATGCGGACCGTCTAGCTGGAGGGGGGGCTGGAGGTCTGCTTGCCGACCGTATCAAGGGACAGCGTTATTACTGGGCTGGCGGCGGTGGCCTGCCCACCGATGGCGTTCCCGTCCCCGATAAAGCCGTGATTGAGATGGTTTCGTTCCATGATGGCAAGCGCTACCGCATCAAGGTAGATTTACCTATCGATCTAGAGCAGAAAATGCGTCAGGTGTATTTGGTTGAAGGGCGTTATGAAAGACGAAATCGGCTCTACTTTGGATTGGCTCCTGGTGGTTATTTCGAGGTCATATTAACCGGAGGAGGATTGCAGCTCAGCCCTGACCTACTGCTTGTCCGCGGCATAGCCGAAGAGGTGATCGATGATTGGTATGATCAGAAAGTACCGATAGCGCGCCAATATGGTATGGATGATTTCGACAAGAAATATGGCGAGCTATTCAAGCAACACCCTGTACCGTTCGGTATGGACTGGGCCCCGATCATGGACGCCTACCGTGCCGCACAGCCTAAGACGGATACCAACCCGGTCGATTAATTTGGATAGTGGTTTAAGAGGTATCAATGAAGCAGTACCAACATTGGTTGGCCCAGTATCTGACCTGCCATCGTGATAACGACCATGTCATGGCTGCAGAATTGGCAGAGAGTATCGGTGCCTTCTGGCAGGCAAGGCTAATAGTCAGGGACGGCGCGGCATCAGCTTTATGCCTATCAGGTGGTCACGTAGCATAACGGAGCTGCCAGTAATATGGCATCTACTCATCTTCAACTTCTATCAGCGTAGATTTTTCTCATGACATACCGTGCTTTATGGCTTGCACTGGCGAGCAGCTGGTTAACCGCTTGTACCACAACTACATCACTCACTGAGTCGGAGCTATCTCAAACAGCCCAGCAGGGTCATGGCAAAGCCCAGTATGAACTGGCCAAGCGTTTGGCGGCCAAGCCTGATTATCCCGAGGCGATGCGCTGGATGAAGCAGGCGGCGCAGCAATCTGGCCCCTTGGCGGCGGATAGCGATATTCGTGGTGAAGCAGCGTTGCAGGTGGGTCGCTGGTATCAGTCCGGCCTGGGTGAGCCGAAGAGCCCAACGTTGGCCAATGACTGGTGGCAACGTGCGGCCAAACTGGGTAATCGTGAGGCCAGTTATCAGCTGGGGATGGATTGCCAGCTCAACCATAAAGGCAAATTGGTCAGCGAGTGTCTCGACTGGTTCGAACAGGCGGCCAAACAGGATCATGCCCAAGCGCAACTGATCCTGGGGCAGTGGTATGCCAAGCAGTCCGGTGCCGATACAGAGGCCATCAAATGGCTGGAAAAAGCGGCCGAGCAGGGCAATCGTGACGCTCAGTACCAACTCGGGCTGCGTTACGAGCAGGGGAAGGGGGTAAACAAGCGCTCCGATATTGCCCAGCGCTGGTTTGAGAAGGCTGCCGCCCAGCAGCAACCGGACGCCTTGCTGGTGCTTGCTCGCCAGGCAAGTTCGGCAGAGGCATTTACTGCCTATCAGCGTGCTGCTAACGCGGGTTCTGCGCCTGCCCAGTTGTGGTTGGGATTGGCCTATCAGGCCGGCGATCTGGTAGCGCAGGATCTTGCGCTGGGTCGATATTGGCTGGAGCTGGCGGCTGGTCGTGGTTCCCATAAGGCTGAATATCAGTTGAGCTTGCTGCAGACCGATGTTGTTTCACGTGAGCATTGGTTGACGCTGGCGGCCCAGGGAGGGTTCAGTCAGGCACAAGTTGCATTGGCGGAGCTGCAACAAGAACGGGGGGAGCTGGCTTCAGCCCGTCAGAGTTTTGCGCAGGCAGCCCAACAAGGCAATGTCGATGCCCGGTACGCTTATGCCGAGATGCTACGACTGGGGTTGGGCGGCAAGGAAGATTACAGTCAGGCACTGCAGCAGTATCGACTGGCAGCCAATGCCAATCACAGAAACGCGCAATATCGTATGGGGATAATGCGTGAGCAAGGGTGGGGAGCACCACGTAATAGATTGCATGCTTATGCATGGTACTTGCTTGCTGCAACGGATGGTAATAGTGATGCAACCAAGGCGCGCGATGAGCTGGAAAAGGGGATGACAGAAAAAGAGAAGAGTACCGGTCAGAAACTGGCGCAGCACTGGTTCGTTAAGTTCAAAGGCGCGATTTAATCGAATGAATTTTTTATTAAAAGCGTTGTAAATCATATGCCTGTCATCTAGGTATTGAGTGTCACCTCTTATTATATTTATTTTGTTTAAATGTATCTTTTACCCTTCCATTGGTAATTCCTGTGCCAGATGAGTTTAAAGATGAGTGAATGAACATATGTGACAAGGGTTGACGCAGCAACAGGTGCTTGGCGTCAATCCTTGTCGCGTCGTCATTGCTTTATTGGATATTCTTTTATAATAGTCATCTCGAATATCTTTTGTTTCATCTTGCATACAGGTTTTAATATTTTTTGTTTTTTCAATAAGTGTACACAAGCGCTTGTTTTTTAAAGTAAATATTTTATTTTAATCATGTCTTATTGACGTTGCTGAATGGATGAATATACCATTCGCCGCAAATGGCACTTTAAGCCAACATGACCTCTGACAAAGAGCAGAGGCATAATCGGGTTGTATAGATAACAAGGTGCATATTGTGTTTTTGATTATTAGAGTCTCTGCTCTTTTTATATCAAAAACATATCAGTCGGCCTATGGAGTCGCGTGTCGCTATTCAGCGACACAGTCAACTGTCATTTTTGACAGTTGTTGGTTAATCCATCGGCTATAAGCTTTTGGGTCTTGGCAGATCCACAACTTGGTATTTAGAGCATGGGAAAGAGTATCGATGGCGCCACTGTTGCGCCCAAAGAACGCATCAATATCAAATATGTGCCGGCAACCGGTGGGCAGCAGGGAGAAGTTGAACTTCCGCTGACCATGATGGTGGTAGGCAATATGAAAGGCCGTACCGAAGAAACCCCTATCGAGGAGCGTCAGACCGTCTCCATCGACAAGAACAACTTTTCTTCCGTCATGAAAGAATCTGCACTGGAATTGAATTTTTACGTTCCCAATCGCCTGGAGGAGAACAGCCAGGACGAGATGCCGGTTTCGATCAAGATCCAGTCACTGGATGACTTCACCCCTGACAGCGTAGCCCAGCAGGTACCCGAACTGCGCAAGCTGCTGGAACTGCGTGAGGCGCTGGTTGCCCTGAAGGGACCGCTGGGAAATATTCCCTCCTTCCGCAATCGTTTGCAGGACCTGCTGTCCAGTGATGAAGCTCGTGAGCAACTGCTCAAGGAGCTGGATTTGATTAAGCCTGCCGAGTGATCGGTAGGTTGGATTGATTGACGAGAAAGGAAAACAACATGTCTTTGGTCGAAGAACAGGTTCAAGCGGGGGCCAATACCGCCTCCCCGTCCTTGCTGGACGAAATCATGGCGCAGGCCCGTATCAGCCCTGTTGATGAGGGTTACAGTGTTGCCAAACAAGGCGTTGCCGCCTTGATCGCCAATATTCTTGATAACGGTACCACCAGCGATCCTGTCAACAAGGCGTTGGTAGACAGCATGATTGTCGAACTCGACAAGAAGCTGAGCAAACAGATGGACGTCATCCTGCACGCCAAAGAATTGCAGGAGATGGAATCTTCCTGGCGTTCACTCAAGTTGCTGGTGGATCGCACCGATTTTCGTGAAAACATCAAGATCCAGGTGCTGCATGCGACCAAGGAAGAGTTGCTGGAAGATTTCGAGTTCTCCCCCGAGATCACTCAGTCCGGCCTCTACAAGCATGTTTATTCCAGTGGTTATGGCCAGTTCGGTGGCCAGCCCGTCGGTGCCGTGATAGGTGATTATGCCTTCACCCACAGCTCACCCGACATCAAGTTGATGCAGTATGTCAGTGCCGTTGGCGCCATGGCGCATGCCCCCTTTATCTCCTCGGTAGCACCCGCCTTCTTTGGGGTCGACAACTTCACGGACTTGTCTTCCATCAAGGATCTCAAGTCTGTCTTCGAAGGCCCGTCCTACACCAAGTGGCGCGCACTGCGCGAATCGGAAGATGCCCGCTATCTGGGGTTGACGGCACCGCGTTTTCTGGCCCGTCTGCCATACGATCCGACCGAGAATCCCATCAAGGGCTTCAACTATCAGGAAGACATCAGCTCGGATCACGACCACTACCTGTGGGGCAATACCGCGTATCTGATGGGCACCTCCCTGACCGACAGCTTTGCCAAGTATCGCTGGTGTCCGAACATTATCGGTCCGCAGAGCGGTGGTGCCATCCACGATCTGCCGGTACATGTCTACGAGGCCATGGGTCAGCTGCAAGCCAAGATCCCGACCGAAGTGCTCATCACCGATCGTCGCGAATATGAGCTGTCAGAAGAGGGTTTCATCACCCTGACCATGCGTAAAGACAGCGACAATGCAGCCTTCTTCTCCGCCAACTCGGTGCAAAAACCCAAGGTGTTCCCCAATACCAAGGAAGGCCGGGAAGCTGAGACCAACTACAAGCTGGGTACCCAGCTGCCCTACATGTTCATCATCAACCGCCTGGCGCACTACATCAAAGTGCTGCAGCGCGAGCAGATCGGCTCCTGGAAGGAGCGTCAGGATCTGGAGCGTGAACTGAACGGCTGGATCAAGCAGTTCGTCGCGGATCAGGAAAACCCGCCGGCAGAGGTGCGCAGCCGTCGCCCATTGCGTGCCGCCCAGATCAAGGTGCTGGACGTGGAAGGGGAGCCGGGTTGGTACCAGGTTGCCATGGCTGTGCGTCCGCACTTCAAGTACATGGGAGCCAGCTTCGAGCTGTCTCTGGTAGGTCGACTGGACAAGGAATAATGCCCGATGCCGTATCTCTCTTCCTGGGATAGAGGAAATGCGGCCAGTCTGTTTGATCGTATCCGGGGGGAGGGGCTGAGCTCTTCCCCCCGCACGGAGTCTGAGGAACTGATCGCATCTGTCAAACGGCAGCTCGAACAGGTTCTCAATACCCGTCCCGGCAATTGCCGCAGCGCGCCCGATCTGGGTGTCATTGATCTCAATGACGCTACTCAGGGCAGTGCGGATATCAAGGGGCGGATCCGTGAGGCGATCCGGCAGTGCATCCGTCGTTATGAACCTCGGATCATTCATGTGGATGTACGGTCACCCGACTATCAGGCGAGTCCGCTTGAGATGTCGTTTCAGGTGACGGCCCACGTGAGGCTGGAGCATATCGAGCAGGTCACCTCGTTCAACGTCCATATGGACAGTCACCGTCACTACCGCATGGTCTGATCAATGTCGCTGGAACATTACTTCAGGGATGAATTGGCTTTTTTGCGCCTGCAAGGGCGTGAATTTGCCGATACCTATCCCGAGCTCACCCGTTTCCTGTCGGAGCAAAATACCGATCCGGATGTGGAGCGCCTGCTGGAAGGCTTCGCGTTTCTCACCGGCAATCTGCGCGCCAAGATCGAGGATGAGTTTCCCGAGCTGACCCATGGTCTGCTCAATATGCTCTGGCCCAACTATCTGCGCCCCGTACCCAGCATGACCATCATGCAGTTTTCGGTTATTCCGGGGGCCATCGCTCAACCGGCGCTGGTCAAGCAGGGGTGTCAGCTCGACAGCCTGCCCATCGACGAGGTGACCTGTCACTTTCAGACCTGTCACGATGCCTGGGTCTATCCGGCAGATATCCGCCATATCTCGGCGCAAAGTGGTAACGATCTCTCCACCATCTCGCTCGATATTGCCTTGCATGCTCCCTTGCCGCTCTGCGAGTTGCAGCTGGACAAGCTGCGTTTCTTCCTAGGTGGCGACAGCTATACCGCCTATGAGCTCTATTTCTGGCTCGCCAACCAGCTCTCCCATATCGAGCTGGAGATCGATGGCAAGCGCTTTCGCCAGGAGGCCAAGGCCCTGAAATCGGTCGGTTTCGAGCGCGACGACGCGCTCCTTCCTTATCCGAACAATGTCTATTCCGGCTACCGGATCTTGCAGGAGTATTTCTGCTTCCCGGAAAGCTTCCTCTTCTTTGAACTCAGCGGCGGCGACTGGCCGAAACAACCCTTGCCGGTGAGCGAATTCAAGCTCCATTTCTGTTTTGACAGGCCCTTGCCTGCCGAGCTCAAGATCCGACCCGACTCCTTCATGCTCAACTGTGTGCCGGCCATCAACCTGTTCCAGCACGACAGTGAGCCGGTCAACCTCAATGGCCGTCAGGCGGAATATCCCCTCAAGGCGAGTTATCGCCATGCGGACAGTTTCGAAATCTTCTCGGTGGATCAAGTCGAGGGCTGGGTGGAAGGCAACCTGGGTCGCTCCCGCGGTACGCCGCGTATCTACCAGCCGTTTGAAAGTTTTCAGCACCAGATCGAACGGGCCAAGCACAGGTTGGCACTCTATTACCGGGTGCGGGTCAAAGAGTCGGTCAGCGGGGATGGCTTCGAGCACAACCTCTCGTTTGTACGCGGGGATGAGACCACCACGGTCGAGCTGGACGAATCCATTTCGGTCACGCTGACGTGCACCAACCGCTCCCGAGCTGCCCGTCTCAAGGCTGGCAGCATTTGTGTGCCCACCGGCAGCTCGCCTTCGTTTGCCACCTTTCGCAACTTGATCCGGCCGACCCGGCCGCTGCGTCCGGCGCTGGATGGCAGTCTGCACTGGACCCTCATCTCCAATCTGTCGCTCAACTATGTCTCTCTGCTGCGTCGGGATGCCTTGGTACAAGTGCTGCGCACCTATGACTTCCCCGCGCTGCATGACAAGCAGGCTGAACAGGCATCGCGCAAGCGACTGGCGGGGATCGAGGAGATCGAGACCAAACCGGTGGACAGGCTGGTGCGCGGCATGCCGGTGCGCGGGCTCAAGTCGGTACTCTCCATTCGCCAATCCGCCTTTGGCAGCGAAGGGGAGCTCTATCTCTTCAGTACCGTGCTGGCTCACTTTTTCTCCCTGTATGCCAGCGTCAATGCTTTCCACCTGCTGGAGGTGGTCAATCTCGACAACAAGGAGCGCTATCAATGGCCAGTCCAGATCGGTCAGCACTCCCTGATGTGACCTCCACCAGGGACGCGCCCCGTTTCAATTTCTTCCAGCTGGTTGAACTGCTCAACCGGCTGGACGGCGCCGATCAGGAGCGCGGCCTCGACCATTTGCCGAGTGACGAAAATATCCGCTTCAAGGCGACCGCGTCCCTGGGTTTTCCCACCAGCGATGTATTGCAGGTGGGTCGCGATGGCAAGGGTCGCCATGAGCTTGAAGTAGCGTTTCTCGGCTTGCACGGCAGCCAGTCACCCATGCCAGGTTATTACCTGGATTCGTTGGCGTGGGAGTACGCGCAAGGGGAGCAGAAGCTCGGGTTGTTTCTGGACTTCTTTCACCACCGCCTGCTGACGCTGCTGCACAGGATCTGGCGCAAATATCGCTATCACGTGCGCTTTCAGGACAACGGCGAGGATGGTTTCTCCCGTCTGATGTTTGCCCTGGTGGGGCTGGGCAATGAGGCCGTCTGCCAGAGCCTGCCGGTCAATCGCGCCAAGATGCTCTCTTATGCAGGCATGTTGGCCAGTCCCAGCCGCTCGCCCGAGGTGGTGGCCGGTCTGGTGGCGCACTGTTTCGATCTGGCGGATGTGGAAGTGAGTGCCTGGCAATGGCGCAAGGTGCCCATCCATCAGGATCAGCAAAACCGGCTGGGCGGTGCTTGCGCCACTTTGGGCGGCGACTTTGTCATCGGTGACAAGGTGAACGATTGTGCGGGCAAGTTTTTATTGAAGATCAATGACCTGAGTTTTGGCCAGTTTCTCGGTTTTCTCCCGAACGGGGAACACTTCCATGCGCTGGTGACCTTTGTCTCCTTCATCCTGCGCGACCAATTGGCCTGGGATCTGCGACTCGGCTTTGGCCAGGAGCAGGCCCGGGGGTTGCGATTGGGAGAAGAGCAGAGCGCGCGCCTGGGATGGAGTACCTTTCTCGGCCAACCGCCGAGCGACCCGTTTGTGACTATCTGTGTACAGGAATAAACGCAGGAAATTCGGTGTAGAAATCAGTGCAGGAGTGAATGTGGACGATTTTAATCAGCAACTTTCCCTGGTGGTGCTCAACAGCGAACAGCTCGATGGCAGCCAGCAGGTGCAGTACCGCTTCGACGAGATGGGGGGCACTCTGGGTGCCTCAGAGCAGGACGATTGGCAACTGCGTGACAGGTTGGGGTCGGTCATGCCGGCCCACGCCCGGATCGAGTTGAACGATGGCCGTTTCTGCCTGTGCGATCTGAGCGGTCAGACCTACATCAACGGCGCGACCTCGCCCATAGGGCGGGCCCGCAAGGTACACCTTGAGCAGGGTGACGAACTGATCGTCGGTCCGTTCCGGATGCGCGCCTATCTGGGGGCCATCTCCCCCGAGCAGAACCTGCACCAGGTGCTGGGCAACCGGCCCTCCGAGCAGCTCGATGAGTGGCTTGCCGGGGAGGAGACCGGTCAAGCCATGGAGGATCCACGCGCCCTCGCCGTCGACCCCTTGCTGGCACTGCAACATGAACGCTCGGTGCTGACCCCGCTGGTGGATCCCCGCCAGCCGTCACCACTGCGTTCACAACCGGATATGGATGCCGTATCCCTCGCCCCTTTTTCTGCTGTCGAGAACACCATGAACCAAGAATTTCTGGATATGCCCACCATAGAGAATCACCCCGATTACCACCCTCCGCTGGAGGGGGTGGACCACGTGGCGCTGACCCCCTTGATGCGCGGCCTGGGTCAGTCCCTGCAGTTGCAGGATACCCAGCAGGCTCACGACATGCTCGAAGAGATGGGCAAAACGGTGCGCGCCATGGTGGAAGGACTGCTGCAGTTGCAAACCGATCAGGCTGCGCTGGCAGACAAGCACCTGCGTCCCATCGAAGACAATCCGCTGCGCCTTGGTCTCGATTATGACGAGACCCTGGCGGTGATGTTTGCCGAACAGAAGAGTCCGGTGCACCTGACGGCGCCGGCGGCCGTGGCCGAGAGCCTGCGCAATGTGCGCATTCATCATGTGGCGAACCAGCAGGCCATTGGCGCGGCGCTGGACAGCATATTGCAAGCCTTCTCGCCAGAGGCACTGATTGGCCGTTTCGAGCACTACCGTCGTACCGGCGCCCCCGGTGTAGCCGACGAAGGCTGGGCCTGGAACATGTACCAGCACTACTACCGCGAGCTCACTTCTGCCCGTCAGCAGGGGTTCGACAAGCTGTTCCATCAGGTCTATGCCCAGGCATACGACCAGGCCGTGCGTCAGCAACAGGGACTGATTTGATGATACGTGCGCTGATGCTGGGGGCCTTTCTGCTGACCCTGGCAGGCTGTACCACCATGGGCAAGATGGCCGATGTGGCCATGGATCCGGATATCCAGGTGGGCAGCAACGATGAACAAGCCACCACCCTGGGGCTGAGCCTGCTGGCCGAGCGGGATGTCAACCCCAACGAGAGCGGGGAGGCGGCACCCATCGAGTTTCAGGTGGTGCTGCTGGCCGAAGACTCCAAGCTGCTCGCCACCGATTACGACCAGGTGACCGAGGATGTGGAAAAGGCCCTTGGCAAGAACTACCTGGATCATCAGGACTACACACTGCTGCCGGGCCAGTTCAAGTATCTGCCGCCCATCAAGCTCGATGAGAAGACCCGCTACATCGGGGTGATCGCGCGTTATGCCGATCCGGACAGCGCCGAGTGGCGCAAGGTCATCAAGGTGAAGAGCATGGGGCGAGCCTATCAAATCCTGGTTCATCTGCGTCTGGATGAAGTGGAACTGCAAAAAGAAGAAGAATAATCATGTCGAGTCGAAATCGGGTTATCTGGCGTGAGGGGCTCTTCATCAAGCCCCAGCACTTCCAGCAACAACAAAGACATTCAGAGTATGCGCTGCACGCCAGACTGAGTGCGCTCAGCGACTATTTCTATGGCTTGCAGTCGCTGGCCATCAACGAGGACTACCTGGGGTTTGGCCGTATCGCCCTGGTAGGTGCGACCGGCATACTGCCGGACGGCACCGTCTTCAATATTCCCAATGACGATGTGCTGCCGGCGCCCCTGGAAATTACCGATGCCTCGGTCGCCAACCAGAAGGTTTACCTGGCATTGCCGCTCTCGGTGAACGGGGTCAACGAAGTCAATCAGGGCGGCCAGGTCGCCACCCGCTTGCAGGCCCATCGCCACGATGTGCGCGATCTGCACAGCGAAGGGGGGGATGTTGTCTCCCTGGAAGTGGGGCGAGTCAGCCTGCGGCTGATGCTGGAGCGCGAAGATCGCAGCGCCTATGCCTCGCTCGCCATCGCTCGCATTCTGGACAAGCGTCCGGACGGTGGTCTGGTGCTGGATCCCAACTTCATGCCCTGCAGCATCAGCGTCTCTGCCATTCCAACCCTCAAGCGCTTCCTCGGCGAGTCGGCCGGGCTGGTGGCCGAGCGGGCTCGCAGCCTCTCCCAGCGCATTGCCGCCCCCGGTCAGCAGGGGGTCGCCGATGTGGCCGAGTTCATGATGTTGCAACTGCTCAACCGCGCTCAGCCCCAGCTTTCCCATCTGGCGCGTCTTGGCACCCTGCATCCGGAACGGTTGCACGAGGCCCTGGTGCAGATCTGTGGCGAGCTGATGACCTTCACCGATGAATCCCGTCTGCCCCCCGAGTTTGCCGCCTATCGTCACGACGATCAGCAGGTGAGTTTCGAGCCTGTGATGCTGGCTCTGCGTCAGGCGCTCAGTACCGTGCTGTCGCCACGTGCCGTCTCCATCCAGCTGCGCAAGCACCAGTACGGCGTCATGGTGGCCATGGTCAACGAGAGCGAGCTGATGCAAAGCGCCGACTTCGTGCTGGCGGTGCGTGCCCGCATGCCGCAGGAGCAGCTGCGCAAGCAGTTGCTGCAGCAGACCAAGGTGGCGTCGAGCGACAAGATCCGCGAACTCATCAGCCTGCAACTGCCCGGCATTCCGTTGTTGCCACTGCCGGTGGCGCCGCGTCAGTTGCCCTATCACGCCGGTTACAGCTACTTCCAGCTCGATCGGCAAAGCCCGGCCTGGCAGATACTGGCGGTCAGCAACACGCTCGCCTTCCACATTGCCGGTGATTTCCCCGAGCTCGACATGCAGCTCTGGGCCATTCGCAGCCAGTGATCGCATCAAGGAAACAAGCAGAGATGACCACGGACATTATCAAGAACGAGCAACTCAGTGACCTGCTGTTCGATCATGCCGAGCAGCTGGACATGGATTCGGACTACTGGTTCCGCCTGCGCGGCCAGAGCATCAACCCCATGATAGATGCGGTAACCCCCTTGCTGGGGCTGGTGCAGCGGGTGCGCCTGCTGTCGCGCTACGACAGGGTGCCGGAGCTGTACCAGCGGGTGGTGACCGAGATCCAGGCCATAGAACAGGAACTGATGGCTCAGGGTTACGAGAACGGTGTGGTGCTGTCGTTTCGCTACATCCTCTGCACCTTCATCGACGAGGCCGTCATGGGCCGCGACTGGGGTAGCCAGAGCGAATGGTCGGAACACTCCTTGCTGACCCGTTTTCACAACGAGACCTGGGGCGGGGAGAAGGTGTTCGTGCTGCTCGCTCGTCTGCAGGAAGACCCGGTGCGTTATCGCGACATCCTGGAGTTCATCTATCTGTGCCTGTGTCTCGGTTTCGAGGGGCGCTACAAGGTGATGAACAAGGGGCGTGACGAGTTCGAGCGTATCGTCAAACAGTTGCACAAGCAGCTGGCCCCCGAGACAAGCGGTGAAGCCCCCAGCGTCTTTCACCTCGACCTCGGTCGTCAGGCTTCCCGTTACAGACTGCGCAAGCAGATTTCCCTGCGCAGCCTGTTCATGGGGGGCGCGCTGATCCTGGCCATCATCTTTGGCCTCTATCATCACCAACTCAATAACCAGACCCAGGACGTACTGCGTCAACTGGGCGAATTATTAAAATAATTATTCTGAGGAGAGCACGCCTTGATTCGTATAGAGCTACCCGTACTGGTGGAAAGACTCAACCCCATCTGTCGTCATATGCTGGAGGAGGCTGCGGCCCTCTGCGTCAACCATCAGGGGGCGGAGATCCGCATCGAGCACCTGCTGCTCAAGATGCTGGATACCCCCTTGTCTGATGTACGCCAGATCCTCAAGCGGGCCGACGTCGGGGTCGACGAGCTCAAAACCCTGCTCCAGCCTGCCGGTGCAGACAGTGGTTATGCCCAGGGTTACCCCTCCTTCTCGCCGCTCCTGGTGGAGTGGTTGCAAGACAGCTGGCTGCTGGCCTCGGCCGAGCTGCAACACGCCCAACTGCGCAGCGGCGTCATGCTGCTGGTGCTCTTGATGACTCCCCAGCGTTACCTGCCGGGCTCTGTGACCCGGCTGCTGGCCAACGTCAACCGCGAGCTGTTGCGCCAGCAGTTTGACGAGTGGGTGAAAGAGTCCGCCGAGACCCAAGTGACTGTTTCTACAAACGGCACCTCGACTCAGGCAGCCCTGCCAGCCGATGCCAGCCTGCTGGCCCGCTTTACCATCAACGTGACCGAGCAGGCACGCCAGGGCCGCCTGGACCCTGTTTTGTGTCGAGATCACGAAATCGACCTCATGATCGACATCCTGTCGCGGCGCCGCAAGAACAACCCCATAGTCGTGGGGGAGGCCGGGGTCGGTAAAAGCGCCCTGATCGAGGGGCTGGCGCTGCGCATCGTGGCGGATCAGGTGCCTGAAAAATTGCGCGAGGTGGAGCTGATGACGCTCGACCTTGGTGCCATGCAGGCCGGTGCGTCGGTCAAGGGGGAGTTCGAGAAACGCTTCAAGGGGGTAATGCAGGAGGTCAAGGAGGCGGTGCGTCCTGTCATCCTCTTTATCGATGAGGCCCACACCCTGATCGGGGCTGGCAATCAGGCCGGTGGGCTGGATGTCTCCAACCTGATCAAGCCGGCGCTGGCCCGGGGCGAGCTGCGTACCATAGCCGCCACCACCTGGGGCGAGTACAAGAAGTACGTGGAGAAAGATGCCGCTCTCTCGCGTCGCTTCCAGCTGGTGAAGGTGGGCGAGCCCAATGCCGATGAGGCTACGGTTATCCTGCGCGGCCTGCGCAGCATCTACGAGAAGGCCCATGGTGTGCTGATCGACGAAGAGGCGCTGCAAGCGGCTGCCCAGCTTTCCGCCCGTTATATTTCAGGTCGTCAGTTGCCGGACAAGGCGATCGACGTGCTCGATACCGCCTGTGCCCGGGTGGCCATCAACCTGACTACGCCGCCGCGTGCCGTCAGTCATTTGCAAAACGCATTGCGTCAGCGTGAGCTGGAGATCCGCCAGCTGGAGCGCCAGAGTCTGATCGGGCTGGGTGACAACACAGAGCGACTGGCCGAGCTGCAGTCTGCCCAGCAGACCAGCCGTGATGCCCTGCGCGAGCAGGAAGCCAAGTGGCAGCAACAACAGGGGCTGGTGCATCAGATTGTTGAACTGCGCGCCGCCCTGCTGGCCGATCAGCAGGATGAGATGCTGACCAGAGAGGCGCTGGATCTCGCTGATGCGCCTCTCGATCCGCAAGCGGCCGCCGACCAGTTGGCCGGGCTTGAGCGCGAGCTGGCCGAGCTGCAACAGGCTGAGGTGCTGGTCTCCGCCCATGTCGACAAGACTCAGGTCGCCGCGGTGATCGCCGAGTGGACCGGAGTGCCCCTCAATCGCATCTCCCAGGGTGAACTGGACGTGGTGACCCGGCTGCCGGAGTACCTCGGCGAGCTTATCAAGGGGCAGGATGTGGCGGTAGCCCATCTGCACAAACACCTGCTCACGGCCCGCGCCGACTTGCGCCGCCCGGGCCGTCCGCTGGGGGCCTTCCTGCTGGTGGGACCGAGCGGGGTCGGCAAGACTGAAACAGTGCTGCAGATTGCCGAGCTGATGTTTGGCGGTCGCCAGTATCTGACTACCATCAATATGTCCGAGTACCAGGAAAAACATACTGTCTCCCGCCTCATTGGTTCGCCTCCCGGCTATGTCGGTTTTGGCGAAGGGGGCGTGCTGACCGAAGCCATTCGTCAGAAGCCCTATTCGGTGGTGCTGTTGGACGAGGTGGAAAAAGCCCATCCTGACGTGCTCAACCTCTTTTATCAGGCGTTCGACAAGGGCGAGCTGGCCGACGGGGAAGGGCGCATCATCGACTGCAAGAACGTGGTTTTCTTCCTCACCTCCAACCTCGGCTTCCAGACCATAGTCGATTACGCCGAGCAGCCCGACGTTCTGCTGGATGCGCTCTATCCCGAGCTCGCCGCCTTCTTCAAGCAGGCCCTGCTGGCACGGATGGAAGTGATCCCCTATCTGCCACTCGATCACGACACCCTGGTGCAGATCGTGGGCGGCAAACTCAACCGACTGGTCAGGCTGCTCAAGGAGCGTTTCGGTGCTGAGGTGGTGCTGGAGGACGAGGTGGCTGAGGAGATACTGCGCCGCGCCAATCGCAGCGAGAACGGGGCCCGCATGCTGGAATCCGTCATCGACGGTGCCCTGCTGCCGCCAGTCTCCCTGCAACTGCTGCAGCGCCTCTCGGCCGGTGAGCCCATCAAGCGGGTGCGTTTCTCTGTGAGCGAGCGCCAGTTCGTGGCCGAGGTGGAGGGCTGAACATGGAACAAGCCCTCGCATTTGCCCTCGCCTTGACCCAGCAGCGCGATGAGCAGCACCTGTGCCACTGGTGGACCTCGACCCTCAATGCCAGCTTCCAGCCCAAAGGGATACTGCTGGGCATGCTGGACGTGAGCGGCCGTCAGCTCGAATGCAGCGGTTGGGTCAAGGGGCAGGCGGTGTCGCTGGCGCTGGCTGTGGATGACTTTTCCCATCCGCTCGCCTATGTGCTGCACAAGGCGCAGTCCCGCACCTGGGACTCCCTGCACGGCGGCGCCCGCATCGAACACGCCGCGTTTCGTACCTTGCTTGCCAATCTGGGTCAGCAGTGCGGTCTGCATGCCTTTCCCCTCAATGATGGCAACGGCAAGCCGTTCGCCGTGCTGGCCATGATGGACAGCGGTGAGGTGCTGCAAGAGTGGGCGGCTCGCCCTGAGCTTGCCCAGTTGTCACAGGTGTTCTGCAACCAGCTCACCCTTATTCGTGATCTGGGGCTTAGCCGCCGGGATCAGAGCGTGCTGCGCGACTCCTTGCGCCAGATGAAGGGGGAGGGAGAGCGCCAGCGCCAGCATGAGAAGCTGCTGGGCGATCAGTTGATCGGCCAGTCGGCGGTGATCCGCGGGCTGCGCGAGCAGATAAGCCTGGCGGGCCGGCACAAGCTGACCGTGCTCATCCAGGGGGAGACAGGCAGTGGCAAGGAGGTGGTCGCCCGGCTGGTGCACCAGTGCTCGGATCGCGCCGCCAAACCGTTCGTGGCCATCAACTGCGCCGCCATTCCGGAGAACCTCATCGAGAGCGAGCTGTTCGGTTACCAGAAGGGGGCCTTCTCCGGCGCGCTGTCCAACAAGACAGGGCTGGTGGCCCAGGCCAACGGCGGCACCCTGTTTCTGGATGAAGTCGGCGACATGCCCGCCGCCATGCAGGCCAAGCTGCTGCGGGTGCTCGAGACGCGAAGCTATCGGCCGCTCGGGGCAGAGCAGGAGTGCCACTCCGATTTTCGCCTCATCGCCGCGACCCATCAGCCGCTCACCCGCCATGTGGAGGAGGGGCAGTTCCGGGCCGATCTCTATCACCGCCTCTGCCAGTGTCTGCTGCTCATCGCCCCCCTGCGGGAGCACATGGATGACATCCCCCTGCTGTGCCAGCACTTCATGGCCCAGTTTGCCGCCCAGGATGGCAAAACCCTGGCGGGGCTGCAGCGCAAGTTCTTGAAGCAACTGCAAAGTTATGACTTTCCCGGCAATGTGCGCGAGCTGCGCAATCTGCTGGAGGTCGCCTGCGCCCACACCCGTCACGGGGAAGAGGTGGTGCTGGAGGCGCTGCCCCCCGAGCTGCGCGAGCGAGTCAGCGCCCTGTTGCCCGAATCCATGGATGATTACAACCACATCCGGGATCTGCGCCGGGCCATGCAGCAGTACGAGGCTTCCGTCATCGAGGCGCGTCTGCGCTACTTCCAGGGCAATCGCATGCTGGTGGCCGAGAGCCTGAATATTCCCAAGCGCACCCTGGATCACAAGTGCCAGAAACTGGAGGTGAACTGATGAGCGCCCTTGGCCTTTTGCCCCTGTTGCTGGCGACCGGCAGCGCATTACCCCCACAAGACATGGCCAGTTTGCAGGCGTGTCGCCGCGAGCCATCGCCGCTGATCCGGTTGGCCTGCTATGACGCCATCGGCAATGGCCTCGCCCAGACGAGCGAGGGCGGTGCCTCCAAGTCTGCCGCCTGGCAGGCCATCTGGGCACAGGAGCAGGCCCGCACGCCAGAGAGTGCTCCCTTCCTGCTGCAAAGCGATGCGGGGCGTGGCAGCGAAACCCTCACTCGCCCAGCCTTGCGCGGGGCGACCCTGGCCATAGGCTGTGTCGACAGCATTACCCATATCCGGTTAAGGCTTGATGCCCCCTGGGTTGGTGAGCGGGTACGGATTGAACTGGATGGCCAGCCCAGCCGCAACGCCCAGAGCTGGTTTATCCGGGATCAGGGCCTGCTGCTGGAATATGGCCGTGGCTTGCCCGCCATCGAGGAGCTCAAGCGCTGGATAGGTCATCGCGAGCTGCAGGTGAAGGCCGACAACGGCGCCTTGTTCCGGGTCGATCTCAGCGGTTTGAAAGAGGCGCTGCAGCCCCTGCGCCAACAGTGTCGCTGGTAGGGGGCGCCATGAGCTATCAACACCCCTGGTGTGCCCGTTTGCTCACCAGTTTGCCGGAAGAGCAGATAAAAGGTGCCGTGCTGGCCGACGAGCCTCGCTGGGATTACGTGGAGACCGAACTGGTCAAGCTGGGCTCTCTGGCCCACAGCCAGGTGGATCTCAATGCGGTGGCCGAAGCCTGCCTTGGCTTGCTGGAGAGCCGCACCAAGGACATGCGGGTGCTGGCCCAGCTGCTACGCTGCCTGCAACATCCGGCCAAGGCGGCCCCTCTGGGGGCTGCGCTCAGCTTGCTGGAGTCCTGGATCCGGGCCTACTGGCTGCAAGCCTGGCCCGGTAATACCAGCCAGAAACAGCGGCTGATGGTGCAGATCGTCAAACGCTTTGAAGGGGCCTTGCCGCGAGTGAGCGAGAGCGCCTCGCCGGCTGAGCTGGCCCAGCTGCTGGCCCAGGCCGAGCTGCTGGAGGCTTGCTGGCTTGCCCAGTGCCCGGACAAGGGCGAGCTGCTCGATCCCTTGTTGATGGGGCTGAAACGGGCCCAACGCCAGCAGGTTGCACAGGCCCAGGCAGATGCCGGTGGCCAACCTTCAAGCAGCACTGTTGCTGCCACAGCCAGTGCGAGCGGCATGTCGGGAACCATGGTGCTCAGTGGCAGCAGCAAGGGCTCCGGAGTCGAGATTGACAGCTCCAACGATCGTGCCTGGCGCCAGACCCAGCTCAAGGTGGCCGAGTTGCTTATCGAGCGCCAGCCGGAAGCGGCGGTGGGCTATCGTCTGCGTCGCCACGCCATCTGGGCCGGGATCACCACGCCACCCATGACGGCTCAGGGCAATAAAACCCAGCTGGCCCCCATGTCGGTGGACATGGTGGATGAGTACCGCGCCGCTCTGGCCACACTGGAGCGGTCCGCGCCGGATCTGGCGCTCTGGCAGCGGATCGAACAGAGCCTGACCCTGGCGCCCTACTGGTTCGAGGGGCATCGGCTCTCGGCCGAAGTGGCCCATAAGCTGGGGTTTGGCACCGTTGCCCAGGCCATCATGCAGGAGCTGGATGGTTTCTTGCAGCGTCTGCCGGCGCTGCGGGATCTCACCTTCAGCGATGGCAGTCCCTTCCTGTCACCCGAGTGCAGCCGCTGGTTGCAGCCCGCCAAGGTGGGTGGTGCAGGTGGGGACGGGGAGTCCAGTCTGGCCGAAGAGGTTGCCCTGCGTCATGGGGAGCTGGGGGTGGCTGCGGCCCTCACCCTGCTCGATGAAAGGATGGCGCAGTTGAAAGAGCCAAGAGCCCGCTTCCATGCCCAGTTGGTGCAGGCGGAGCTGTTGGCGCAGGAAGGCATGAATTCGCTGGCTAGCCAGCACTATCAACACTTGTGGCAAGAGGCAAGTCGCCTGGGATTGGCGCAATGGGAGCCCGGGCTGGTCAGTCGCCTGGAAAGCCATGCGGCCCCGTTGTCGAAATAAGTGCCGAAATGAGTCATTGAGTCGGAGTTGGATCACAATCTTATGTTCAAGACCATCTTAACTTTTCTGCGGCAACAGCTGCCGAAATTGAAACCCTCCTGGCCCCTGCTCGGCGTGGTGCTCTGGGGACTTGCCCTCATTCTGGTGTGGTGGCTGGGTCCTCGCCTCGAGATCCGCGGCGCCAAACCGTTCGAGCCGCTGTGGGGGCGGGTGGTATTCACCCTGCTCTGGCTCTGGCTGATGCTGGGGATCCTCTCCTGGCGGGTGTGGCGCAAGATGCAGCAACTCAAGGCCGAGCGTCAGCATGAAACCGTGCTGGTGCAGGATCCGGTGAAAGGGCTCATCGACAAGCAGGCGCTGTTTCTCAATCGCTGGTTGCAGGCCCTTGTCGAACACCTGGGCAAGGGAGCGCTCTACGCCATGCCCTGGTATCTGGTGCTGGGTCTGCCCGGCAGCGGCAAGAGCAGCCTGATCCACAGAGCCAATCCGGCCAACAAGCTCAACCCCAGACTCGATACCGAGCTCAGGGACGTGGCGCAGGATCAGCTGATCGATTGCTGGCTGGGGGAGCAGGCGGTGATGCTGGATCCCGCCGGTGAGCTCTTGTCTCAATCCGAGCCGGAACTCGATCCGCTGGCGCGCAAGCATGAGCGGCTCTGGCTGCACCTGTTGAACTGGCTTTCCGAACACCGCCGCCGCCAGCCCCTCAACGGTCTGGTGCTGACCGTGGATCTGGCCTGGCTCTCCGGCGCCAGCGTGGCCGAACGCAAGGCTTATGCCCAGCTGATGCGTTCTCGCCTGCAAGAGGTGTCGGCCACCATGAATACCCGGTTGCCGCTCTATGTCACTTTTACCAAACTCGATCTGCTGCGCGGTTTCGATGTGGTGTATGAGCAGCTCGACAAGGAGGCCCGCGAGGCCGTGCTGGGGGTGACGTTCAACCCGGCCGACAGCCGTGGAAAATCCTGGCAGCAGGATCTGGCCCTGTTCTGGGATCAGTGGGTGGACAACCTCAACCAGAACCTGCCCGAGCTGATGCTGGCACGACTCGATGCCACCCAGCGCAACGCGCTTTTCTCGTTCGTGCGTCAGTTGGCGGGGCTGAAGGATTATGTGACTGCGCTGCTCGATGAGACGCTGCAAATTGAGGAGAGCAAGCCGCTGTTGGTGCGCGGCGTCTATATCAGCTCCGTCTATCAGCAAGGGGTGCCGTTCGATGCGTTTGCCCAGGCGGCCTCCCGCCGCTACAACCTGCCAGAGCCCATTCACTCGGCCCTGCGCGGGGAGTCCAATACCTATTTCGTGCGCAGGTTGTTCTCCTCCATCATCTTCCCCGAGGCCCACCTGGCCGGGGAGAACCGGCTGCATACCCTCTATCGCCGCCGTCGGATGGCTATCGGCCTCAGCTGTCTGTCACTCTTTTCGGCGGCCCTGATCGGCGGTTGGCACTACTTCTATCGGGTCAACGAAGAAGCCGGTCGCAATGTGTTGACCAAGGCGCAAGCCTTCATGGAGACCAACGAGGTCGTCGATGAGCATGCCTTCGGTGTGAGTCAGTTGCCGCGTCTGAACCTCATTCGCGAGGCGACCCTCGCCTTTGGCAACTACCGCGGACGCACGCCGCTGGTGGCGGATCTGGGTCTCTATCAGGGGGACGAAATAGGTCCTCATGTGGAAGGCTCCTATCTGCAACTGCTGGGTCAGCGCTTTTTGCCAGCCCAGATGCAGGGGCTGCTGGAGGATCTCAATCAGGCTCCGGCCGGCAGTGAGGAGAAGCTCTCCATACTGCGGGTGATGCGGATGCTGGATGATGCCTCCGGTCGCAACAAGGACCTGGTGGAGCAGTACATGGCAAGCCGCTGGCAGCGCGCCTTCCCGGGGCAGGGCCCTGTACAGGAGCAGCTGATGGGGCACCTGGATTACGCCCTCGATCATACCGACTGGCATGGTGCCAGGGCTGCCCGTGATCAGGCCGCCATCATCGCCTTCGCACCGTTCAAGGAGCCTGTCTACGGCGCCCAGCGCGAGCTTGGCAAGTTGCCCATGTATCAGCGGGTCTATCAGAACCTGGTGGTGAAGGCGAACGACGTATTGCCGCCGGATCTCAACGTACGTGACGAAGTGGGGCCAACCTTTGACACCGTCTTTGCCCTGCGCAGTGACAATGCAGGGCAAGTGCCACGTCTGTTGACCTGGCCCGGTTTCAACGACTTCTTCCTCAAGCAGGACAAGGCGTTGATTGATCTCACAGCCATGGATGCCTGGGTGCTGGGTCAGCGCAGGCTGAGTCAATTGAGCGAGGCGGATCGCAAGGAGATCGGTCGTCAGGTCAACGACCGTTATGTCACCGATTACGTCAACCAGTGGCAGAAACTGCTGACCAATCTGGACGTGCAGACCCTTGAAAGCCCGGAGCAGGCACTGGACGTGCTCTCTGCCATTACCGGCAACGATCAGCCTTTCCAGCGGGTACTGGCTTCGTTGGATGACAACACCCGGATCCGCAAGATATCGGATGTGGAAGGGGATCCTGCGCAGGCCATCACGGCCCGCATCGGCCGTCCCTTCATGGCGACCAATGCCGCCCTTGGCGGTCGTGGCGAGCAGGGGCCGCTTATCCAGGAGGTCAATCAGAAGCTGGTAGAGCTGCAGCACTATCTGGAACTCATCGTCAACGCCACCGAGCCAGGCCAGTCCGCTCTCAAGGCGGTGCAGCTGCGTCTGACCAACAAGTACGCCGATCCTGTCTTTGCGTTGCAGCAATATGCCCGCAGTCTGCCAGCCCCGCTGGATCGCTGGGTGGGTCAGCTCTCCGAGCAGAGCTCTCGTCTGGTGATCGACTTGGCCATGTCGTCCCTTAATCGAGAGTGGCAGGACAAGGTACTGGCACCGTTCAACAGCCAGCTGGCCGGTCGTTATCCGTTTGATCCGGGCTCAACCAAGGATGTGCCGCTGTCCGAGATGGAGCGCTTCTTTGCGCCGGGTGGCACCCTGGACAGCTTTTATCAGGTCAACCTCAAGCCCATGGTGGAGAGCGGCCTGATGGAGGGTGAGTTCAGCTCGCCTATCCAGACCGAGCTGGTGAAGCAGCTGGACAGAGCCGCTCGTATCCGCCAGATCTTCTTCACCCAGCAGGGCAACCTGGAGGTGCAGTTCGCCCTCGAGCCCATAGAGCTCACCGCCAACAAGCGGCGCAGCGTGCTGAACCTGGACGGTCAGTTGCTGGAGTATGCCCATGGCCGTCGTACCAAGGTGCCGTTGGTGTGGCCAAACACCATGCGTGACGGTGCCGAGAGCAAGATCACCCTGGTGCCGGCAGCCAGGGAACGTTCACCGCGCAGCGAAGGCTTCGTCGGCCCCTGGGCCATGTTCCGACTGATGGACAAGGGGGAGCTGACCCAGGTCAATGAAGCCACCTTCGATGTGCGCTTCCCGGTGGATCAGGGTTCCATGACTTATCGCGTCTACACCGACAGCGCGCAAAACCCCTTCACTGGCGGCCTGTTCAGTCAGTTCAGATTGCCTGAATCTCTCTATTGATAAAGTGGGGGTACTGTGTGCCCCCTCAAGCTTTGGAAGCCGATATGTCACAGAATCAACAAGGTCAGCAGGCGCTGAAAGTGGGGCGCGATCCTCGCATGTTGCCGGAATACGAGGCGTTGCGCAGCGAGATCAACAAACTCAGCCACGCCTCCCGCCCCGAGGTGGACTGGCTCAAGATCCATCGGCTCGCCAGCCTTATCTTTGAAAAGCACGGGGTGGACCTGCAGACCGCCATCTACTTCACCCTGGCGCGGTCGCGCCTGCAAGGGCTGAACGGCTTTACCGAAGGGTGCGAGTTTCTGGCCAATCTGATTGTGACCCAGTGGGAGAGCTTTTGGCCACCAGTGCATCAGGAGCGAGCCCGTATCGAAATGCTGGACTGGTTCATTGCCCGCATCAGCGACGTGATCCGCCAGTACCAGATCAGCCACGAAGACAAGCGCCTCGTCTATCGCTGCGAGCGGGCGTTGCAGCTTATCAGCGAGAAGCTGCACAACGTGGGCTTGAGCCGCATTCCCCGGGTCGAAAATCTGGTGCACTTCATCGAGGGGTATACCCATCTGTTCGACGAGACCGAGATCGTCATCGTCTCCGATGAGCCCGGTCTCAAGGAGGAACTGCAGATCCCGCCCATGGTGTTCTTCAAGTCCGACATGGAGCACGACAGCCCTTCTTCTTCAACGTCCTCTTCCAGCACGCCACACCTGCCTCAGGGCAGCATACTGATTGGTCGCGAGAAGGGGCAGGTCAAACCCACAGTGCTCAAGATTGAACCTCACCGCAAGCAGCGCCCTGCCTGGTTCTGGTTTGGCTGCGGTTTGCTCAGTTGCGCCCTGCCGGTGATGAGCTGGCTGGGTTGGCAGCATCTGCAGCAGGAGAAAGCCGTGGCTGCCCAGCGCTTGCAGCAACCGGCCGCCGAGTTGCCACGGGCCCTCAGTTATGACGATATCCGCCAGGCACGCATCGTACTGGGCGAACAGACCCTGCAAGGTATGGAAAGCGAGCTGGTGTCCCGTTATCAAGCCCAGCTGGGACGGCTTGAGCAGACCTCGCCGCTCTACTGGTATCGCTATGGGGAAGGGCTGCGCAACTCGCTGCAGATGCTCTATCCCGACTCGCTGTCGGTCAAGGCGCTGGACAAGCAGTGGCAGACGGCGTTGGCCGGTCAACAGGGGGATGTGATCAGCGTACCGACCTATCTGGATGCTCGCGCCGGTGTCGACGCCTTGCTCGATCAGCTGCTGGATCTGGAGCGTCAGCGCAAGACGGTGACCATCTCCTATCTCAAGTCCCAGCTCTATGAGGTGCAGAAAAACCTGATGCAGGATATCCCGTTCAGTCTGCGCCTGAGCGAACTGGAGGCGAGAAAGGCATCCCAGGAGCCCGTCACGGCAGCCGAATTGAAGAGTCTGGAAAATGACCTGAAAGCACTCAACATCCGCCTCTACCAGTTGCAGCAGAGCAGCGCAGGTAGTTGATCATGCTGCACTGAGCAACATGTTGCGTACCTTATGGTGTGTTCGACTGCCAGCGCAATCTCTGGCCTGGCGATCCCCCTGTCTTGCGCAAACTATTGCAGCAGCCCCTGTCAGCCTTGTGGTACATGAAGCTAATAGACTGATTTAAAACAGTATTATCGGCGTCTTTGTCATGGCACAAAGGCTGCTGGGTAGCCACCCCAAGTGCATCTGAGCCCATGGTCACGACGGTGAGCACGAGGCATGGCGGGAGTCCCTCGGGTTGGCTCCCTTGCCCACACGGAGAGTTCATATGTGTCCCTCTATTGCATTGCTCGGTGACATAGGCACCGACCACGATGGTTTTCACCCATCCCCAGTGATTGCCGCCAGCCCGGATGTCTTTCTCGACGGCAAGCCAGTGGCCCGTCAGGGCGATCCGCTGGCGCCCCATGACAAGCCCAACAATCCCCCCCATCCGCGCAGCATCTCGGGTGGCGTCGGCACCGTTCTGGTCAACGGCAAGCCCATCGCCGTGACCGGTACCGCCATCGGTTGCGGTGGCGTTGTGATTGGCTCGGGCAGCGGACAGGCAGGATAAGGAACAGCGTTATGGCAGACAGCACAGGATTACAATTTACCGTCAAGGTAGGGGCGCTGCCCGAGAGCACTTTCGTGGTGGCCGAGTTTGCGCTGGAAGAGGCGCTGAATGGGCCGTTCCAGTTGCGATTGGAATTGGCCAGCCCCCAGCCGGATGTCGATTTTGCCGATGTGCTGGACCAGCCCTGCGAGCTCCTGGTGTGGTACAACGGCGAGCTGCAACGGCGTGTGTGCGGGGTTGTCAGTGATTTTGCGCAAGGGGACAGCGGCTTTCGCCGCACGCGCTACCAGCTGCTGGTGCAGCCGGCGTTGTGGCGGCTTTCGCTTCGTCACAATTCCCGCATCTTCCAGGCGCAGAAACCCGATGAAATCCTCAGCATTCTTCTGCAAGAGCACGGCATCACCGACTACGCCTTTGCGCTCAAGAATGAGCACGCCAAGCGGGAATACTGCGTGCAGTACCGGGAAACCGACCTTGCGTTCCTCAATCGGCTCGCCGCCGAAGAGGGGCTCTTCTATTTTCATGAATTCGACGCGGGCAAACACCGCATCGTGTTTGCTGACGATGCGGCGGCGCTGACCGCCGGCCCCGAGCTCTTTTTCAACCTGGGCAACCGCTCGCTGGAGCAGGGCCCCTATGTGCGCCAGTTCCACTACCGGGAAGCGGTGCGCCCCTCTGATGTGGAGCTCAAGGACTACAGCTTCAAGACCCCGGCCTACGGGCTCTCCCACAAGAAACAGGGCAGCGAGCTGGAGCATCAGCGCGATAGCTATCAGCACTTTGACTACCCGGGTCGCTACAAGCAGGACGGCAGCGGCAAAGCGTTTGCCCAGCACAGGCTCGATGCGCTGCGCAATGACGCTGTGGCGGGCAGCGGCAAATCCAACAGTGCAGCCCTGCTGCCGGGCCAGTTTTTCTCGCTGACCGAGCATCCGAACGGCAATCTGAATACCGACTGGCAAATCGTGCGCATCAGCCACACCGGCTTGCAGCCACAGGCGCTGGAAGAGGAGGGGGGCAGCGGCCCGACCGTCTACCACAACGAGTTTGGGGTGGTCAAAGCTGCGACCACCTGGCGTGCCCGCATTGGCAGCCCACAAGCGCCGCACAAGCCCATGGTGGACGGCCCGCAAATTGCCATCGTGGTGGGGCCTGAGGGGGAGGAGATTTACTGCGACGAACATGGCCGGGTGAAGCTGCAGTTCCCGTGGGACAGATATGGCAGCTCCAACGACCAGAGCTCCTGCTGGGTGCGGGTGAGTCAGGGCTGGGCTGGTGGGCAATACGGCATGATGGCCATTCCGCGCATCGGCCACGAAGTTATCGTCTCATTTCTTGAAGGGGACCCGGACCAGCCTATCGTGACCGGTCGCACCTTCCACGCCACCAACCGGCCGCCCTACGACTTGCCTGCCAACAAGACCCGTACTGTGCTGCGCACCGAAACCCATCAGGGAGAGGGCTTCAACGAACTGCGTTTTGAAGACCAGGCGGGGCAGGAAGAGATTTATATCCACGGTCAGAAAGACCTGAACGTGCTTATAGAAAACGATGCTGCATGGCATATCAAGCACGATGAGCATAGGGATATTGACAACGAGCGGGTGACTCGCATCAAGGCCAACGACCACCTGAGTGTGGAGGGGGAGAAGCGCGACCATATCAAGGGTGACCTGTCGCTGACCGTCGATGCCTCCATGCACCAGAGACTAGGGCAGTCCCTCTTGGTAGAGGCGGGCCAGGAGGTGCATATCAAGGTGGGCGACAAACTGGTACTGGAGGCGGGCTCCGAGATCACCCTCAAGGGGGGCGGCAGCTTTGTGAAAGTTGACCCGAGCGGCATCAAGCTGGTGGGCCCCGCCATCAAGCTCAACGCCGGCGGCAGCGCAGGTTCAGGCTCTGGCTGGGGTGGCAAGGCTCCCGTGGTGCCCAAGGGGGTAGAAGTGGTCAAGGCTCCCGAGCTGGTTGAGCTGGTCAAAGCGATCGCCACCGAGAAGGCGATGGAGGCACTCTTGAAAGAAGAGAAGCCTGGCGCGTTCTACCTCTTTTCTGAATAAGGAAACAGCATGAAGTTTGCATTTCCCATCCTCACCGCCAAAGGGGAAGAGTTCAAGGACGTCAAGGCGCTAACGGAGCTGATAAATGGCGAGCAATCGGGTCACTATCTACTTGGCAACCACAACAAGTGGCATGGCGGCATTCATATCAGCGACAAGAGTGCCCCTTGGTGCAAGGATAAGTATCCCGTCAGAGCCATTGCCGATGGCAAGGTGGTGGCATTCCGGATGATGAAGGATTACTTGACCTCTGAATATCAGGGTGAGTCCCTACGCTATTCCAACTGCTTCTGCCTGGTACAGCACGAATATTGTGAAATAAATGCAGAAACTAAAGCGAAAAACGAGTTCACCTTCTATTCGCTTTATATGCATCTGCTGCCTTGTGATAAGTACCAAAGCGCCGAAAAGCTGGTGCTGAAAAAGGGTTGGAATGCGCGCAATTCCGTTCCCCATGCCAATCCCGATGCCGAGCAGCAGCGTGTTGATGCCGCTTTGCCCCGTTTCACGTTGCCCAAAGATACCGAACTGGAGATGGACAGCAGTGCGCCATCCCAGAAGGGGAATGTTGGGGGCAAGGAGTATGATTTCATCAAAGTGATTATCAAGAGCAAGCTTTCCAATGCCCAGATAAAAGAGGCCGAGAAGGCCGGCGTATTGGTCAGTGAAGGGAGTTCTATCTGGATCGCCAATAGCCCGGATGCTGTCGAGGTGATTAAACCCAACTTGCCGACCTGGCTATTCGATCAGATAGAGGCTGAACTGCTGACCAATATGGTTGGTCGTGCGGATCCTGTTCTTAATGGACCTACAGGTCGTCTGATGGCGGGAGACAGAAGTGTATCTCTGCCTGCGAACACCAAGTTGCAGTATGATGCCCACCAACTTGAATTCCATTGGATTGGTGACAAAGCACGCAAGATGGCGAGATGCAACTATGTGATGCCGAATAATGAGGGCTCGCCAGGTAGCTGCGGTGTCGCCTGGGTGTGCGTCGAAGATGAATTTATCAAGGCAAAAACGCTTCCTCCCTCCCATCTCGGCGAACTCTATGTGTTGCCATCTCCCGTGGCCATTGCCGCAGGTGAGACCATAGGCTATCTCGGCTTGGTGGAAACGCCTGGCTCTCTGATTGGAGGCAAAAAGAGCAAGCATCAAGTCCATCTTGAAGTCTTCACCCAGGATCCTCGTCTTGACGACGTGCTGGCCAACAAGGCGGGAACAAAAGGCGGCGCTACCTATGCCAAGGTCCCTGCGGAACTTGTCTTGCACGAGAAGAAAAAACAGGACGATAAAGATCTCTGGGTTGCGACCGCTGACAAAAGCCTTGAGGTGCTGGTTGAATCACCCGGGCTTGAAAAAGACGCCATCAAGCAGGAGTGGGTCTGTGTCTCGTCAGGAAAATATGTCAAGAAAGAGCAAGTCGAATTGTTGAGCCAACATGACTGGCTGAAAATTGGTTTCAAGAAGGTCGATGGTTCAGGCTCCGATGGTTATCTGGATCCCGATGCCCCCCCAGCCTTTTTCACCGATCTGCTCAAGAGCTTTGATTCCGATGGCAATGGTGAACTTAGCAGTGAAGAAATACAGGCGGTCCTGCAAAACAGCAGCAATGCAGACCAACTTCACAAGCTTATCGTCAAGCACCCCAGCGAATGGTATGAAAAATCGTCAGCCAGCAGTTATCTGTGGCTAGATAAACTTATGACCAAGATTGGCCTGCCAGATTTTGATTTATTGGTTGACCATGAAAAACAGCGTATCGATAAGCTGGAGTGGATGCAGAGCGCAGCTAAACTCAAGTTACATTCTGAATCATGGCACTTTTTCCCATTAATATTCCGAGAAAAGAAAACAGCGTCAAGATTACTTAAGAATTTTACAAGATCTGAATTTGTTACCTTCGTCTATGAGTCTGCTAAAGAGAGTCAGGCGATCTCACGTGTACCTGCTGAAATTACTGCTGCCCAAGCAATTTTGGAAACTGGATATGGTAAGAGTGTTCCAATTGATGTTAATACTGGAATTTATAGTTATAATCTTTTTGGTATCAAAGCTCATGGTCATCCCGAGTTTGTTGAGATATACACCCATGAATATGAGGGGGGCGTTAAAGTTAAAATTCTAGATAAATTTAGAGCGTATGATTCTTTTGAGGATAGTATAAGTGGTAGGGCCGATTTTTTTGTCAAAAACAAACGGTATCATTCACTTTTTGAATCAAGCGACCCTGTATTATGGGCTCAAGGTCTCCAAGATAAAGGTTATGCCACAGACCCCAAATATGCATATAAATTGATTAGTATCATGAAGACTAATGGATGGGTAAAATGAAGAAAATTATTCTTTTCTTGCTACTTTTTTATAGCTCAATTTCATATGGTAAAGTGGATTGTTATTGTTCAAATAAAGATGCTATTGGTAAAGTCGAAGCAGAAAGAATAAACAGTGTTGATTCTGGATATACAGTTTCAACAAAAGGGAGAAGCTATTTCTATTCAGCTCCAGATGATAAATGTAAAATAAGTAAGTTCATTATATTTAAAGATCAGGTTGATGCTTACATGGAATATAATGGCTTTTATTATATCATGTATTTTGGGAAAAATGGTGTGACAACTGAAGGGTGGATGAAGTCAGAGCATCTAAAAGAAAATGGTTATGGTGTGGGTAATAATTGAAGCTGGATATATTCCAAAAAACCTAAATTTTGATCAAGCAATGCATTTCTTTAATATGTACAATCTAGTTATCACCGGACACCGGTTGGTGTCTTTTCATTTTTCCTAAGTGTTTACAAGCATTCCCAAGAATATAAACTCAAGGGCATGCTTGTAAAAGTGGAGGAAAGAGAACCATCAGTTATATGGTGGCTAAAATGCTTGTTTAGCAATGTGATATTTGAAAAATGATTTATTAATAAATGCTATCCACTTGCATTCTGTATTTTATCAGTGTGTGGTTATTTTTATAAAAATTTCAAGACAAAAGAAATACTAATGCAATTTAATATCTCTTTAATTTACATCAGTTTTATAAAGCCGACCATAGATATCTTCTTTATGTTAGGAATAATTAATGAAAAATATTCTCTGTGCCGTCTTTTTTCTTTATCCATTTAGTGAGATAACAGCATGTGAAAACGCAAGATTTAATGAAGTTCAGAAGGGTAATAAAGTTGCGTATGATGTGTCAAGTGTTGTCGTCACATCGAAAGGTCGCACTTTTTTTTATGACATGCCTCTTGATGAGTGTAAGTCGAAAAAATTCATTATTAATGGGGATAAGGCAATTTCATATGCATCATACAATGGATTTCAATATGTTAGTTATTTAGATCGAAAAGGTGAAGCTCATACAGGGTGGGTTGATTCAACCCGTATCACCAAAAAAGAAAAATCACCTGAGGATTTAAATGTTAAAAAAAGCGATTTTGCTATACACTTTAATGGTTATGATATAAAAGTTGGTGGTGATTGCAGTAAAGTTATCGGAGCTTTTAATGGGTTCACCGAAATGTATAGTGGAAATGGTTTTGCCGATGTATTTAAAAATATTGATGGCGTAGATTATAAATTTTATCCTCATGACTTTGGTTTCATATATATAGAGTCATCGAACCTTGACTATAATAAATTAAAAAGAGACTTTGATGATTATAGGATAACTAAAGTCATTCTTAAGAAAGATGTGGGGTTTAGTAGTAGAGGGATCTATGTGGGAAGCAAAATGCTTGATGTCATAAAAGTATATGGTGTACCTGCGTCTAAGAAAGATGATGCTTTTATTTATACAAGTGATAACTATATGATGAAGTTTTTTGGTTCTGAAGTAGTCAATGAAATAGAGATATCTATCAATCCAATGTGAAATTTTTTAATTAGTATTTATATGTACAGATCTAAATAGCTGTTCCGAATAGTAGATCACTGGAGGAAGGGAACTCAGTCCAGCTTGTGCGATCTCATTAGTCGCCAAACAAAACAAGCCGCACCCAAAGGACTGAGTTGATGCCTATGCTACCACCCCTGCCACGGCCACAGCGCCGCCGCATTCACAAAATCATCCATGCCACGCGTGATAAAGGTCATGCTCGTCGCTTGATGGCTATCTTGCTGTTACATCAAGTGTACAGATCTAGTTATCACCTGACACCGGCCTCAAACCGGTGTCTTGTTTACGCTACTTTAGAGCGCGCTTCCTTCGGTATCAATTTCAGACCCTTTTTAAACATGCTGTAGGGGGTCTGCCCATCCATCATCCTGCTCTGTTGTGGCTGCTGTTCCAAATAGCTGTCCAAGTCTGACTACAGCAAGCCCCACCGACTCATGCCAAGTTGTTCTCCTTTTGAGCCCACAAGGTCTGATATGGGTTGCTGGCGACCTCCAGCACCAATGCTGATGCATTTTAGAGTGTCGCTTGTACGATCAGTTGCAGGTATTTTTTCAGCAACGGTCAGGACATTGGGGGGGGGGGATGTCTACCGGATTTAAATAGATAAGATTGAATTTTTTCTGAAAGGAGATAATGGGGTGGCTGATGGGGCTCGAACCCACGACAACCGGAATCACAATCCGGGACTCTACCAACTGAGCTACAGCCACCACTGAAAATATCCATTAATACCATCCATCCCGGGGAGGGAGGATTTATTAATGGTGCGCCCTGCAGGATTCGAACCTGCGACCCACGGCTTAGAAGGCCGTTGCTCTATCCGACTGAGCTAAGGGCGCTCTGTATCGATCAGCCAAGGTGGCTCATCGATGAACTTGGTCGGTGATAAAGGATTCGAACCTTTGACCCTCTGGTCCCAAACCAGATGCGCTACCGGGCTGCGCTAATCACCGAAAATTTCTTGTCCAGCATACCGATAGCGGCGGTACTGGGCAACGGGCGGGCATCATACCCAAGCGGGAAAGGCAGCGTCAACGTATTTTTCCGCCAGTAAATTCAAGTGCCTACTTATTGCCCGCCCAGCGAGCGCTGCTAACACCCGCGCCAAAAAAATGCGACAATGCGCGGCAGTTGAACACATGGTGAGTGAAGAACGATGTCTGCCAAAATCATTGATGGAAAACAGGTTGCGCAAACGATTCGCAATCAGGTCGCAGCGCAAGTCCAACAGCGGTTGGCACAAGGGAAACGGGCGCCAGGTCTGGCGGTGATCCTGGTCGGGGTGGATCCTGCGTCTCAGGTCTATGTCGGCAGCAAGCGCCGCGCCTGTGAAGAGGTTGGGTTTATCTCCCGCTCTTACGATTTGAGCGCGACGGCGAGCCAGGAAGAGCTGCTGGCCCTGATCGATCGGCTCAATGATGATGCGGATGTAGACGGCATTCTGGTGCAACTGCCGCTGCCGGCTCATTGTGATACGACCCAGGTGCTGGAGCGTATTCGTCCCGACAAGGACGTGGATGGCTTTCACCCCTACAACGTGGGCCGTCTGGCGCAACGCATTCCGGCACTGCGCCCCTGTACGCCCAAGGGCATCATGACCCTGATAGAGACCACTGGCGTCAAGACTCATGGTTTGCATGCTGTGGTGGTCGGTGCATCCAACATAGTGGGGCGCCCGATGACGCTGGAGCTGCTGCTGGCCGGTTGCACTACGACCACCTGCCACCGCTTCACTCAGGATCTGGAACAACAGGTGCGTCGTGCCGACTTGCTGGTCGTGGCCGTGGGCAAGCCAAACTTCATTCCGGGAGAGTGGGTCAAGCCGGGGGCCCTGGTGATCGACGTGGGCATCAATCGTCTGGCTGACGGCTCTCTGGTGGGGGATGTGGAGTTCGAGACGGCGCGTAATCATGCCTCTTTCATCACACCGGTTCCGGGTGGTGTCGGCCCCATGACGGTAGCGAGCCTGATGGAAAACACCCTGTGTGCCTGTCAGGACTATCACGACCAGGCACTGTGATGATGGGTGAAGCCTGCATCTGATTGGCTTCACGCTCGCACTCAAAGGTCACAATAAAAAACCCGGCAACCTTGCGGTTCGCCGGGTTTTTTATTTATCCAGTTTGACTCTTACATGTTCTGTGCTTCGTTTGGCACGATGACAGAGGCGTGATTTCCTTTCGGCCCCTGCTGCAGTTCGAAGTTGACTGCCTGACCTGCTTTCAAGGTCTTGTAACCTTCCATTTGTATCGTGGAGTAGTGGGCGAAGATATCTTCACCACCCCCTTCCGGACAGATAAACCCAAATCCTTTTGCGTTGTTAAACCACTTGACTGTTCCGGTTGCCATACATCTACATCCTTTTATTGATTACCCTGAAGTCGTTGAGTAACCTGCGCCAGCCCTTTATAACTAGTAGCATACGTCTATAGCAGACGGGCGCCGATTAGCAAGTAACCAATCTAGTCTAACTTTTGAGCGAGTCAAGGAGTTGTTAACAACTGATGTGATCTGGTTAACAAGTCTATTGACAATCTTGTGTTAGACGGTAGTAATCTAGAGGTACCGAAGCGCGACTATGAGCAAGCAGAAAGAACTCTTTGCTAATGAAGAGATTGCACAAGCAGAGAAAACGAAGCTGCAACCGCCACCCATGTACAAGGTCGTCCTGAACAACGACGACTACACACCGATGGAGTTTGTGGTGGAGGTGCTGCAAAAGTTCTTTGGTATGGATTTGGACAAGGCTACCCAAGTGATGCTGAGTGTGCATTATAGTGGTAAGGGAGTCTGTGGTACGTTTACCGCCGAGATTGCCGAAACCAAAGTGGTCCAGGTCAACACCTATTCACGTAACAACGAACATCCACTGCTATGTACCATGGAAAAGGCTTGAATCTGATGACTTGATGGCGAGAACGACACCACATTGTTGCTGTACTAGGGGAGGTGCCTATGTTGAATAAAGATCTAGAAAAGACGCTGAACGAGGCTTTCAAACTGGCCCGTGACGAGCGCCACGAATTCATGACTGTCGAGCACCTGTTGTTAGCCCTGCTGGATAACAGCTCAGCCCATGAGGCGTTGAGTTCGTGTGGTGCTGATGTGGAACTGATGCGCAAAGAGATCAGCGCATTCATCGGTCAAACAACCCCGCTTATTCCCCGCGATGATGAAGACAGAGAAACCCAGCCCACGCTTGGCTTCCAGCGAGTGCTGCAGCGTGCTGTCTTCCATGTGCAATCCTCTGGCAATACTGAGGTCAGCGGCGCCAACGTGCTGGTGGCCATCTTCAGTGAGCAGGAATCTCAGGCGGCCTATTTTCTGAAAAAGGCCGAGATAAGCCGGCTGGATGTGGTCAATTTCCTCTCCCATGGAGTGCGAAAAGATAGCAAGCCAGACAACAGCAGTAACAATGCCGAGTCTGACGATGATGTCTCTGCTGCCCAGATAGAAAGCTTTGCCACCAACCTGAATCAGTTGGTGCTGGAAGGGCGTATTGACCCGCTCATCGGCCGCGATCAGGAACTGAGCCGCACCATCCAGGTATTGTGCCGTCGCCGCAAGAACAACCCGCTGCTGGTGGGTGAAGCCGGTGTCGGCAAGACAGCCATCGCCGAAGGCCTGGCCTATCGCATCGTCAAGGGGGATGTGCCCGAGGTGATTGCCGGTAGCACCATCTATTCACTGGATATGGGGTCCTTGCTGGCTGGCACCAAGTATCGTGGTGATTTCGAAAAACGCCTCAAGGTGTTGCTCAAGCAGATTGAGCGCCAAGAAGGGGCCATCCTCTTCATCGACGAGATCCACACCATCATAGGGGCCGGTGCGGCTTCGGGTGGCCAGCTTGACGCCGCCAACCTCATCAAGCCGTTGCTCTCCAATGGTTTGCTGCGCTGTGTCGGGTCGACAACCTACCAGGAATACTCCCAGATCTTCGAGAAAGACCGTGCCTTGGCCCGTCGTTTCCAGAAGATCGATGTCGTCGAGCCGAGCGTGGATGATACAACCCGCATCCTGATGGGGCTCAAGAGCCGTTACGAATCGCACCACGGTGTGCGTTATACCGTGAAGGCGATCCGTGCTGCGGTCGAACTCTCGGCCAAGTACATCAACGACCGCCATCTGCCTGACAAGGCCATCGACGTGATCGACGAGGCCGGGGCAGGGCAGCGACTGCTGCCGGTGAGCAAGCGCAAGAAAGTGATCAATGTGCCGGAAATCGAAGCCATCGTTGCCAAGATTGCCCGTATCCCGGAGAAATCTGTTTCTTCTTCTGACAAGGAAGTGCTGAAAAACCTGGAGCGTAATCTCAAGATGGTGGTGTTTGGCCAGGACAAGGCCATAGAGGTGTTGACTGATGCCATCCGGCTGTCACGCTCCGGTCTTGGCAATGAACGCCGCCCGGTGGGTTGCTTCCTGTTTGCCGGCCCGACCGGGGTGGGCAAGACGGAGGTCACCCAGCAGCTTGGCAAGGCGCTCGGGGTGGAAATGCTGCGTTTTGATATGTCCGAGTACATGGAACGCCATACCGTCTCACGTTTGATTGGTGCCCCTCCCGGTTATGTCGGTTTTGAACAGGGCGGCTTGCTGACCGACTCAGTGCTCAAGCATCCCCACTCTGTGGTGTTGCTGGACGAGATTGAGAAGGCGCACCCTGATGTGTTCAACCTGCTGTTGCAGGTAATGGACAACGGGACCCTGACGGACAACAACGGGCGCAAGGCCGATTTCCGTAACGTGATCCTGGTGATGACCACCAACGCCGGTGTGCAGGAGACCCAGCGCAAGTCCATTGGCTTCCAGCAACAAGACATGAGCCACGACGCCATGGCGGTGATCAACAAGACGTTCAGTCCTGAGTTCCGCAACCGACTGGATCACACCATCTGGTTCAACCATCTGGATATGCAGGTGATCCACCAGGTGGTCGACAAGTTCATTGTCGAGTTGCAGGTACAGCTGGATGCCAAGGGCGTGTCTCTTGAAGTGTCCGAGGGTGTCCGCCACTGGTTGGCCGAGAAGGGATATGACAGGGCCATGGGAGCCAGACCCATGGGACGGGTCATCCAGGAACACCTCAAGAAACCACTGGCCAATGAAATCCTGTTTGGATCACTGGTTGATGGAGGGGTAGTGAAGGTTGAGTTGGTAAATGACAGCCTCAGCTTTGACTTTCAGGTCAATATTGAAGCTGTCTCCCACTAAGCACTGATAGTTAGAAAGCGACAAAAAACCCCAGCCGAGAGGTTGGGGTTTTTTGCTGAATTCCTGGCTTAGCGAGAGCGGAAAACAATACGTCCCTTGGAGAGATCGTACGGAGTCAGAGCTACCGTTACTTTGTCCCCAGTCAGGATACGGATGTAGTTTTTGCGCATCTTGCCGGAAATATGAGCGATAACCACGTGACCATTTTCCAGTTCCACACGGAACATGGTATTGGGCAGGGTTTCGAGAATGGTGCCCTGCATCTCAATACTGTCTTCTTTAGCCATTGAATCCTCTTGATAAGCCACAACAAAAATCCGCTGGATCATGCCGGATTTAAGGCTATGTGTAAAGTTTACTCGGGCTTGGTGTCGATATTTTTCCATTCCCCCTGTATCAGCCGCTCGTGAGGCAGGTATTGGCGCTTGTAATTCATCTTGCGGCACGCCTCCACCAGATAGCCAAGATACAACCAGGTTCGACCTGTGCGCTTGGCCAGATCCAGCTGACTCAGAATGGCGAAGGTACCGAGGGAGCGATCGGCGTGAGCCGGATCGAAAAAGGTATACATGGCGCTCAAGGAGTGGGGGAGCAGATCCGTGGTGGCGACCCCGATCAACCGGTTGTCCTTGCGCATTTCAAGGTAAAGTGGCGGCATCCAGTCGCAATGCAAAAAGCTCTTGTACTGGGTCCGGCTGGGGGGATACATGCTGCCGTCATGGTGACGCTCGCGAATGTAGCGCTCGTAGAGCTGGTAATATTCGGGCTTGTCGTCATAGCTGAGCACCAGTTCAAGGTCCTGATTCAACTGACGGATCCGCTTCTGGCTGCGGCTCGGCACAAAGCGTTCGCTGTGAATGCGCAGCGACTGGCAGGCACTGCAGGCGGGGCAGTGGGGCCGATAGATGTCATTTCCGCTGCGCCGAAATCCCGCCGTCAGCAACCGCTCATAGCCGCTGGCATTGAGCAGGTTGTGGTCCATCAATACCAGCAGTTGCTCCTGTTCATGGCCCAGATAGCTGCATTGATGCTTGGGGGTCAGGCCTACTTTTAGGATCACTTCTTCTGTCATAGGCTGATGCTCCCCGCTTGCCAGCAGTTATCTGCCAACGGCTGCCGGCTCAGTTTGGTCAGCGCCGTCAAAAACGTCTCTCTTGGCCACTCCTGGATCCCCATGGTGGCCAGAAAATCATTCTGCATCTGGCAATCGATCAGTGCACCACCGTGGCTGGCGAAGTGGTGACAGAGCACCACCATGGCCAGCTTGGCGCCGTTGTCGATGCGGCTGAACATGGACTCACCGCAGAAGAGGCGGCCGAGGGAGAGGCCATAGAGGCCAGCTTGCAACTGGCCATGCTGCCAGATCTCGACGGAGTGGGCATGGCCAAGGCGATGAAGTTGTCGATAGGCGTCGATCATGGGCGTGCTTATCCAGGTTCCACTGGCACTGCGACGGGGGGCGGCGCAGGCCGCTATTACCTCATTAAAGGCGCGATTGATGGAAATATCGAATGAGGTGCGGCGGATAAATTTGCGCAGGCTGCGACCTATGTGCAGCTGTTCGGGGATGATGAGCCCTCTGGGATCCGGCGACCACCACAGCAACGGCTGGTGGGGCTCGTTCCACGGGAAGATCCCCTTGTGGTAAGCTGCCAGCAATCGTTCAGGGGAGAGATCCCCGCCGATCGCCAGCAGGCCGTTGGGTTCATCCAGTGCGTGCTCGGGGTCGGGAAACCAGCACAGCGCATCATCCAATTGGGTAAGATAGCGAGACATAAGGCGAAGAGGTTCACAGATGAAGGCCATTATCCTGATAGTATCCAGCTTGCTCTGCTTTGTCACTGCGCCCGCCGGGGCCCAGGTTTACGAGCGCAACACGGCGCGGCCCGTCAATCAGGTGGTGTTTGGCCAGGTGGAGACGGTGCGCAACATCACCCAGCGCCAGATCCTGGAGTCTGAACATTCCGGCTGGAAAACCCTGGGTGGTGCCGTTTTGGGCGGCCTGCTTGGCAACCAGTTTGGCGGCGGTCACGGCCGTGAAATTGCTACCGCCGTCGGGGCGCTGGCCGGCGCGGCTGCGGCGCAGCAGTATCAGTCTGGCGACACTGTGGTGGAGAACAAGCTGGTAGAGCTGCTCATTCGCAACGAGCAAAACGGCTTGGTCAACGTTATCCAGGATTACGATCCGGCCATGGTATTCATGAACGGAGACAAGGTGCGCATCCTCTATTTCGACGATGGGGTACGAGTCGACAAGACCTACTGAGACAGGGCGCATCGAGCGAAGCAGAAAAGAGGGAAGGGGAGCAACCCGACGGTCTCCATTGGCAGGAGCCAGTCGGGCGGTACTACACGGAACTCATCTAGCTCAGGCAGATGAGCCCTGAGACACTATCTTGTCGCGACCTGTGTTTTTTGCCTGATAGAGCAGGCGATCCGCTTCACTCAGTGCCTCGTCCATGGAGACTCGCCCGACATTGATTACCCCGAAACTGGCGCGAACGAACAGCGGCGTCTCCCGTGACAAGGGTTGCTGACGCAGTTGTTGGCGCAGTCCCTCCAGCCGTTTGAGCAGCACTGGCACTGTGCAATGGGGCACCATAAGGGCAAATTCCTCTCCCCCAAAGCGGGCAATCATGGCATCGGGGAAGAACTGGGTCAGCAATCGGGTGAGGTGGCAGAGCAGTTGATCGCCGATGGCATGACCCCAGTGATCGTTGACCTGCTTGAAGTGATCCACATCGAGGACACACAGCGCGAGCGGCGTCTGCTGGCGCTGATGCTCCTCAAACCACTTTTGCCCCTCGTTGAACCAGTAGCGTCGGTTATAAAGCCCGGTCAGGTAGTCACGGTTGGCGGATTCCTGAATGCTGTTGAACTGCTCAAGCGCCTCCAGGTTATGGCTGACCCGACACTGCAACTCTTCCGGCTCGAACGGCTGGTTGAGAAAGTCGTTGGCCCCTTGCTTGAGGTAGCGGGCAGACAAGCCCCGTTTGTCCGACACCGAGATCCCTATGATGGCGAGCTGCTGCTTGCTGTAGCGCTCTCGCAGCATCCGTACCAGGCTGATGCCGTCAATTTCCGGCATGTAGTAGTCGACCAGTACCAGCCGGATGGCCGGATGCTGCTCAAGGGTGGCAAGGGCTTCGCGGGCATGGCTCGCCTCGTGGACCAGCAACAACTGCTTGCGTAGCTGTGCCATGGTGCGGTGGCGGGAGGTGCGTGAATCATCGACGACCAGCACTTCAATCTGCTGATTGAGATAGAGGCGATGTACCAGACCGACCGCGTATTGCAGGGAGTGACGTGAATCTTTCATCACATAATCCAGCACCCCTGCTTCCAGCCAGGCCTCCCGCTTGTCTTCACTGATGTCGGCGGTGAGGATCACCACTGGCAAGCCTCGCTCCAGCAACACCTTGACGGCTTCCCCGCTGGGAGCATCAGGCAGGGTGAGATCCACCAGTGCGACCACGTATTCGTCTCCCTGGCAGTGACGTGCCCCCTCCAGGGTATCGAAGGCATCAATCTCCAGGCCAGTTTGCTGCGCGATGGCCTGGATCAACATGCGACGGATCGTCATGCTATCTTCGACAATCAATATTTTCTGTTTCATCCGGCTCCTTAACGTAAAAAGGCATGCCTCACGGCATGCCTTTTATATCCCTTGCGCTTATTGCGCGTCCAGATATCGCTCGGCATCGAGGGCGGCCATGCAGCCGGTGCCGGCAGACGTGATGGCCTGACGGTAGTTGTGATCGGCCACGTCACCGGCGGCAAATACCCCTTCAATGCTGGTCTGGGTGGCAAAGCCGTCCAGTCCGCCACGCACGATCAGATAGCCGTTTTGCATCGCCAGCTGGCCCTCGAAGATCTGGGTATTCGGCTGGTGACCGATAGCGATGAATACGCCCATCAGCGGCAGATCTGTCGTGGTGTCATCCTGCGTGCTGCGCAGGCGCACACCGGTCACGCCCATCTGATCCCCCAGTACTTCGTCCAGGGTCTGGTGGGTGTGCAGCATTATGTTGCCGCTCGCTACCTTGTCGTGCAGACGCTTGATCAGGATCTTCTCGGCGCGAAACTCATCGCGGCGGTGAATGAGGTGCACCTTCTTGGCGATGTTGGCCAGATAGAGTGCCTCTTCCACTGCGGTATTGCCGCCGCCGATCACAGCCACTTCCTGGTTGCGATAGAAGAAGCCGTCGCATGTAGCGCAGGCGGAGACGCCGCGTCCCTTGAAGGCCTCTTCGGAAGGCAGTCCCAAATATTTGGCGGAGGCGCCGGTGGCGATGATCAGCGCATCGCAGGTGTATTCGGCGCTGTCGCCCTTGAGGCGAAACGGACGCTGGGTCAGCTCCACTTCATTGATGTGATCAAACAGGATGCGGGTATCGAACTTCTCCGCATGGGCCTTCATGCGCTCCATCAGGGCTGGACCGGTCAGACCTTCGGGATCACCGGGCCAGTTTTCCACCTCTGTGGTGGTGGTCAGCTGACCACCTTGCTGCATGCCTGTGATGAGCAGAGGATTCAGGTTGGCGCGGGCTGCGTAGACGGCGGCAGTGTAACCGGCCGGGCCTGATCCCAGGATCAGCAGTTTGCTGTGAGTGACTTGGCTCATGATGTGATTTCCGAGACGTGATGAGTTTGCGCGATTGTAGGTAATTCGTGATATGGGGTCAAAGGTCAGTGAGTCGATTGTGCCAATCGACCATAGGTGCAGGCTGATGCTCATTTTGAGGTGAAAAGGGTTCATTCTGGACGGATCCTGACTCAGAGAAGTGCGTTTGCCAGCGCCAGGTTGGGCGGGGCTTGCGAGTTCGCTCGGGATGGCCTTGGTCCCCCCGGTATTTCGGCTGCGTTATCGGGTCTTGCCTCGTTGACGAAGCCGCAAACCGGATGTGTACGGGTGAGGGGCTTCTCGTCTTTGCCCGTATCTGTGTCATGCCGACGATGGCCGAACCCGGCTTCATGCGGACAATATGGTCATGGTTGACAACTCTTGGCGCAGTGGCGCCCGGTGCCATCATTGCGCAGCTGATCCCTGTCTTGACCACTTCAACAGCGAGATGACGTTCAGCAGAATACCAAGACAGTCAGGCAGAAGAGGAGCATGCGGGCTATTCGAATGAATAGAGATGCGTTCAGCCACTTTCTTCGCCATGGGCGGCAGCGTCAGGTCATTTCGGGCGGATGGTTTAGAGGGGGCCGCGATTGACTGACAGGGCCAGTGCCCGGGACCCAATGCAAACAGGTGGCACAACGGAATTAAAGAGGGGGGTGTTCCCCGTGGGGCAGGCATGTTTGATGTGCGGAGTTATCTGGTCTGGATGATCATCCGGTCTTGGCGAAAACGGCTGCTGCAGAGACCAAAATATCGGCACCGACAGCGCGATAATCTGCCTCATCCAAGCCAATGCCGCTTCCTGCGCCGCTTTGGACGAAAACAGTATGGTTTCGTGCTGTCAGTTCACGTACACTGGCCGGAACCATGTCTAGGCGATATTCATGGTTTTTTATTTCTTTAGGTACACCGATAATCATGCTATCCCTCGTCTATCGACCGGTGTTTTATGTTGCTTCAAGGTTACGTAACATTTGCGCCTATCATATTCAGGTATTGACAGGATTTGTGACCATAATTATAAAATGACTGGTGATTCTTACCAAAAAATAGCCAAAGGATGGAATAAAATGATGGAAGCTAAGAGTCGGCTAAAGGATTTGGACAGGATTGACCGCAACATTCTGAATGAACTGCAAAAGGATGGCAGGATTTCGAACGTTGAGTTGTCCAAGCGAGTTGGCCTGAGTCCTACACCGTGTCTGGAACGGGTTCGTCGCCTCGAGCGACAAGGTTATATCGAAGGATATGCCGCTATTCTGAACCCTCATTATCTGGATGCGTCTCTGCTGGTGTTCGTGGAAATTACCCTCAATCGCGGTGCGCCGGATGTGTTTGAACAGTTCAACAAGGCTGTTCAGGTGCTTGAAGAGATCCAGGAGTGCCATCTGGTCTCCGGCGATTTCGACTATCTGCTCAAGACCCGCGTCAGCGACATGTCGGCCTACCGCCGCCTGCTGGGGGAAACCCTGCTGCGACTGCCCGGCGTCAATGACACCCGCACCTATGTGGTGATGGAAGAGGTCAAGCAGAGCAGTCGTCTGGTGATCAGCACCCGTTGAGTTGGGTTATGCTGTGGCTTGCCAGGCTAATGACAAGTCACGACAGTCAGAAACGAGCGGCCGGTCCGCTCGTTTCTTCTTATCGAGTTGGTTGTGAATATGGCCTAGCCCATCAGGCACTGGCTGACAATCGGTGGGCTTTTCAGGGATACTAGGCCCCCTTATCCCCCCGCATTATATGTTTTCAGAAAGGAGCCGGAGTTTGGCCGATAAAAAGCTGTTTACTCCTTTATCAGGTACACAACGGATCTTCGAAGCCGTCTTGATCGCCATCACTCTGATGGCTGCCTATCTCTTGCTTGCCCTGTTGTCCTATCATCCCGCCGATCCCGGTTGGTCGCAGACCTCCTGGCAAGGGGAGGTGAAGAACCTCGCCGGCAGCGCGGGGGCCTGGCTCGCCGATATCACCATGTTTACCTTTGGGGCTTTCTCCTATCTGGTTCCACCCCTGGTGGTTTTACTGGGCTGGAGCCTGTTCTGGCGTCCGAGCCGGCTGCTGGATGTGGACTATCTCACCCTGTCGGTGCGCATCGTCGGCTTCGTGCTGACCGTGCTCGGCATGTCCGCCATTGCCAGCATGAACTTCAATGACATGCAGAATTTTTCCGCCGGTGGCCTGGTGGGGGACGTGATCGCCTCCGCCGTGGTGCCGCTGTTTGGCGGCGTCGGTGCCAATCTGATGCTGCTCTGCTTCGTGGCAACCGGCATCACACTGTTTACCGGCTGGTCCTGGCTCACCATAGTCGAGCGGATTGGCGCCACCTGTACCGGTTCGGTCAGCGCCATCTACCACTTCCCCACCACACTGGGTCGCTGGTTGACCGGTGGCTGGCGTCAGCCCCGTTACGAGGGAGCCGATCCCTTGCTGGAAGGGGGCGTCGGTGCCCTCGAGCTCGATGATGAAGACGAAGATGAGCCGCACTCCAGCTGGACCCGTCGTCCCAAGGGTAACGGTACCGCCAAGGGCCAGAAGGCAACCTCCGATGAGTGGCTGCCGGAGCTCGATGACGATACCTTCCAGTTCGACCCGCAGTTTGATGATGAAGATGACGAGCCGGCACCCGCGGCCAAACCCAAGCGCGCTGCCGCTGCCAATGCCCGTCGCCAGCCGGCCCTGACCACGGCCGATGACGAGGATGACGAATTCGATCTGCCTTGGGCCGAGGGTGAGCCGGTCGCACCGGTTGCCGCCACGCCGGGCAAACCCAAGCGCCGTGTGCAACTGAGCATGCCTCCCTTGCCGAGCATTGAGCTGCTGGACAGACCGCCCGCCAAGACCCAGATGATGAGCAAAGACGAGCTGGACCGTATGGGCCGTTTGGTGGAAGCCAAGCTGGCCGACTACAACGTGCAGGCCAAGGTGGTCGGTGTCTATCCGGGCCCTGTCATCACCCGTTTCGAACTGGATCTGGCCCCTGGCATGAAGGCGAGCAAGATCACCAATCTGTCGCGGGACTTGGCCCGATCACTTTCCGCCAGCAGTGTGCGGGTGGTGGAAGTGATCCCGGGCAAGACTTTCGTCGGTATCGAGTTGCCCAACCGGGTGCGCCAGACCGTTTACCTGCGCGAGACTCTCGATTGCGATGCTTTCCGTGATAGCCGCAACCCCCTTACCATGGGGCTCGGTCAGGACATCGCAGGGGAGCCCGTGGTGGTGAATCTGGCCAAGATGCCGCACTTGCTGGTGGCCGGTACGACCGGTTCGGGCAAGTCGGTGGGGGTCAACACCATGATCATCTCCATGCTCTACAAGTCGTCCCCGGACGATCTGCGTTTCATCATGATCGACCCCAAGATGCTGGAGCTCTCTGTCTACGAAGGGATCCCCCATCTGCTGACCGAAGTGGTCACCGACATGAAGGATGCTGCCAACGCCCTGCGCTGGTGTGTGGGCGAGATGGAGCGCCGTTACAAGCTGATGTCGGCGGTCGGGGTGCGTAACCTCAAGGGCTACAACGACAAGGTCTTGGCTGCGGCTGCTGAGGGAGAACCGATGCGGGATCCCTTGTGGCGCCCGGGTGACTCCATGGATCAGATGCCGCCGGAGCTGGAAAAGCTGCCCCACATAGTGGTGGTGGTGGACGAATTCGCCGATATGATGATGATTGTCGGCAAGAAGGTCGAAGAGCTTATCGCTCGTATTGCCCAGAAAGCGCGGGCCGCCGGTATTCACCTCATACTGGCGACCCAGCGTCCCTCTGTGGATGTGATCACCGGTCTTATCAAGGCCAACATACCGACCCGGATCTCGTTCCAGGTGTCGAGCAAGATAGACTCGCGTACCATTCTGGATCAGGGCGGTGCCGAATCCCTGCTTGGCATGGGCGACATGCTCTACATGCCGGCCGGCACCTCCAACCCCACCCGTGTCCATGGCGCCTTCGTCGATGATCACGAGGTACACAAGGTGGTGGCGGACTGGAAACTGCGCGGTGAACCTAACTACATCGAAGAGATCCTCTCCGGTGAGTCAGGCGGCGAGGGCGGCAGCAGCGAATATGGCGGTGGTAGCGACGAAGAGCTCGACCCCCTGTTTGACGAGGCGGTGGCCTTTGTGGTGGAGTCGCGCCGTGGCTCGACGTCCAGCGTGCAGCGCAAATTCAAGATTGGTTACAACCGTGCGGCTCGTCTCATCGAGCAGATGGAAAATCAGGGTATCGTCAGCTCGCCGGGCGGCAATGGTCAGCGCGATGTGCTGGCACCGCCGCCGGTACGGGACTAAGGCTCACCCTTCCTCTACCCTGGCCATACCCTCATCGGGTGTGGCCTTTTATCGAGAACGTCCTCATGAAAAGCGTGATGAAAAAACAACTGTTGATAGGGTCTGTGTTGCTGGTTGCCAGCAGTCAGGTGTGGGCGGATGCGGCCAGCAGCCTCAAGCAGAAGCTGGCCGATGTGAGCCTATTCTCCGCCAAGTTTGCCCAGACCGTTTACGACAGCAAGGGCAAAGAGCTGCAAAAGGCCGGTGGCGATCTGCTGGTGCAGCGCCCGAATCGTTTCAACTGGCACACTACCTCGCCGGACGAGAGCCTGATAGTAGCGGATGGCAAGGACGTCTGGGTCTATGACCCCTTCGTCGAGCAGGTAACCGCCCTCAAACTCCAGGATGCGGTGCTCAATACCCCCTTCATCCTGATCGCCGGCAACGACGACAAATTCTGGAAGCACTATGACGTGACCCAGGAAGGGAATGTCTACACCGTTACCAGCCGCAACAAGGATGAGCTGATCGCCTCCTTTCGCGTCACGTTCGACAGGCAGAACAACATCAGTCGTTTCGATGTGAAAGAGGCACAGGGGCAGTGGAGCGAATTTACCCTGAGCAGTTTCAACCGCAAGCCGGTGCTCAAGGGCAACGAATTTGTCTTCAAGATCCCGAAGGGGGTCGAGCTGGACGACCAGCGCTGATGAGCAATTTCTCTTTGGATGTCTCGTCGGGCCATCACCTGCTGGCGGCCCGCATGATGTCTTTGGATCTATCGTCATACTGTCCGCCACTGGCGGTCGGCATGACGCTGGATGGTCAATGCAGATGAGCAATTTATCGCTGGATTTTTCGTCGGACTTTCGTCCGCTGGCGGCCCGGATGCGGCCGCAAAACCTCGACCAGTACATAGGTCAGCAGCATATCCTGGGGCCTGACAAGCCCCTGCGCAAAGCGATCCTGGCGGGGCACTGCCACTCCATGATCCTGTGGGGGCCGCCCGGTACCGGCAAGACCACGCTTGCGGAACTGATGGCGCACTATTGTCAGGCGGAGGTGGAGCGACTCTCTGCGGTCACCTCCGGCATCAAGGAGATCCGCGCCGCCATCGACAAGGCGAAGGAGAACAGCTGGCGCGGGGTGCGTACCATATTGTTCGTCGATGAGGTGCACCGCTTCAACAAGAGCCAGCAGGATGTGTTCCTGCCCCACATCGAAGATGGCACCATCACCTTTATCGGTGCCACCACCGAAAACCCCTCGTTCGAACTCAATAACGCACTGCTCTCCCGGGCCCGGGTCTATCTGCTCAAGCGACTGGAAAAGGACGACATCCTCGCCATGATGGATCAGGCAATGACAGACTCCCGCGGTCTCAATGATCCGGCACTCACCTTTGCCCCCGGAGTGAAGGAGGCGCTGGCCAAAGCCGTGGATGGTGACGGGCGCAAATCCCTCAACTATCTGGAGCTGCTGGCCGACATGGCCGAGACCAATGAGGCAGGGGAGAGGGTGATCGACAGCGCCCTGCTCGCCGCCGTGGTGGGGGAGCACGTGGCGCGCTTTGACAAGGGCGGCGATCACTTCTATGACCTCATCTCGGCGGTGCACAAGTCCATTCGCGGCTCGGCCCCCGATGCGGCCCTCTACTGGTATGCCCGCATGGTGAGCGCAGGTTGTGATCCTTTGTATATTGCCCGCCGCTTGCTGGCCATCGCCTCGGAAGACGTGGGCAATGCCGACCCAAGAGCCATGCAGGTAGCGCTGTCGGCCTGGGACTGCTTCCACCGCATCGGTCCTGCCGAAGGGGAGCGGGCCATCGCCCAGGCCATCGTCTACCTCGCCTGCGCTCCCAAGAGCAATGCGGTCTACACCGCCTGGAAAGCGGCGCTCAACGACGCCAAAAACCTGCCCGATTTCGAGGTGCCGCCGCACCTTCGCAACGCACCTACCAAGCTGATGAGCGATCTGGGCTATGGCGCCGAGTATCGCTATGCCCATGACGAACCGGGCGCCTATGCCGCTGGCGAGCAATATTTTCCGCCGGAGCTGGTGGGCAAGCAGTACTACCAGCCCACGGATCGCGGTCTCGAGAAGCAGATCGCCCAGAAGCTCGATTATCTCCACGAGCTGGATAAACAGAGCCCACACAAGCGGGACACCTGACAGGGCGAGCCCGCCGATGTGCATTCGCCCAAGTGTGCTGGGTGATACCTGGGGCTATATGAGCCTTGCATCGTAAAGGGGCCAGCAGGGGGCGTATTTGCCCTCACATGGCAGGTAACGTCAGTAAAAACGACACAAATAGTCCCTGTTCGCGCGGGGGGGCGGTCTGATACACTGCCCCTCTGACCCCGCTTGTCTTGGCCTGATGCCATCTTCTTGATTTCGAAGGCCTGATTTTGAAGGCCCGAAGCTGAAGACGATAGGGGTGCGCCAACCGATGTTAACTTCCGGATCTGTTTTCTCGCCCGGTCTGATGACCCAGGCCCAGATCCCATTTTAAAAAAGTAGGTAAACCATGCTGGATCCCAAATATCTGCGTAGCGAGATCGATGAAGCTGCCGCTCGTCTGGCGACACGTGGCTACGTTCTGGACGTAGCGGCTGTCAATGCTCTGGAAGAGAAACGCAAGGATCTGCAGTCCCGTACCCAGGAGCTGCAGGCCGAGCGCAATGCCCGCTCCAAGTCCATCGGTGAGGCTGCCCGTCGTGGTGAAGATGTGGCCCCGCTCAAGGCCGAGGTGACCAAGATCAACGACGAGCTGGAGACCAGCAAGGTCGAGCTGGATGCCCTGCTGGCCCAGCTGAAAGCCATATCCGACGCCATCCCCAACCTGCCGAGCGAGACCACGCCGGTGGGTCGCGACGAAAACGACAACGTCGAAGTGCGCCGCTGGGGTACCCCGCGCGCGTTCGACTTCCCGGTGCGCGATCACATCGATCTCGGTGAAGCGGCCAAGGGCGTCGACTTCAAGAACGGCGTCAAGCTCTCCGGCGCCCGTTTCGTGGTGATGAAGGGTCAGATTGCCCGCCTGCACCGCGCCCTGGCGCAGTTCATGCTGGATCTGCACACTCTGCAGCACGGTTACACCGAGTGCTACGTGCCTTACCTGGTGAACCCGGACAGCCTGTACGGCACCGGCCAGCTGCCCAAATTCTCCGAAGACTTGTTCAACACCGGCATCAATGGTGAAGGGGAAGAAGAGGGCAAGGTGCGCAAGTTCTCCCTGATCCCGACCTCCGAAGTGCCGCTCACCAACATGGCACGCGACGAGATCTTCGATGAGCAGGAGCTGCCCATCAAGATGACGGCCCACAGCCCCTGCTTCCGCTCCGAAGCCGGATCCTACGGCCGCGACACCCGTGGTCTCATCCGCATGCACCAGTTCGACAAGGTCGAGATGGTACAGCTGGTTCACCCCGAGAAATCCTGGGATGCGCTGGAAGAGATGGCCGGTCACGCCGAGAAGGTGCTGCAACTGCTGGAGCTGCCGTATCGCGTGATGGCGCTGGCCACTGGCGACATGGGCTTCTGCGCCGCCAAGACCTACGATCTGGAAGTGTGGCTGCCGGCCCAGAACACCTATCGCGAGATCTCGTCCGTCTCCAACTGCACCGACTTCCAGGCGCGCCGCATGCAGGCTCGCGTCCGCATCGATGGCAAGCCGCAGCTGCTGCACACCCTGAATGGCTCAGGTCTGGCAGTGGGCCGCACCCTGGTGGCCGTGATCGAGAACTACCAGCAGGAAGATGGCCGCATCGCCATTCCGGCGGCGCTGCAATCCTACATGGGTGGCCTGACCCACATAGGTTAAGCACACACGCATGAACACAACGCCATGGCCATGCCATGGCGTTGTGCGTTTGGGCGCCAAATCTTCGCGTTGGCGCCAAAAAAAGTGCTTCATCCGGCCCCCGGTCGAACATTTAACACATTTTTATCAAGCATTGCGCAATCGTTTTTGTTAGACTGCGCCGCAATTTCGCAGGACACTTTTTCCTATGGTCTGGATTGATTACGCCATCATCGGCATCGTCGGTTTCTCCGCCCTCATCAGCCTGGTGCGCGGCTTCGTCAAGGAAGCCATGTCCCTTGTCACCTGGTTTATCGCCTTCTTTATCGCCAGCCATTTCTATCCCGATCTCGCCGTCTATTTCACCTCGTTCTCCGATCCCCTGGTACGCAACGGCCTGGCCATTGCAGCCCTGTTCGTGGCGACCCTGATCCTGGGCGGCGTGGTGAACTATGTGGTGGGGCTGCTGGTGGAAAAGACCGGCCTGTCAGGAACGGATCGGGTGCTTGGCATCTGTTTTGGCGCCATTCGCGGAGTGCTGATCGTCAGTGCCCTGCTGTTTTTTATGGATACCTTCACCAGCCTCTCCCAGAGCGACTGGTGGGTGGCGTCCAAGCTGGTACCGGAGTTCAAACCGGTTATCCAGTGGTTTTTCGGGTTCATGTTGAACTCATCCAGTTTTCTTAAACAGGTATAGTGACTTCGAGGTAGCAAAGACATGTGTGGTATTGTCGGTATAGTTGGCACCACCCCCGTCAATCAGGCCCTCTACGACGCCTTGACGGTGTTGCAGCACAGGGGACAGGATGCCGCCGGGATCGTGACCATAGACAGTGGAAACTTCCGGCAACGCAAGGCCAACGGCCTGGTGAAGGACGTGTTTGAAGTGCGTCACATGCAGCGACTGAAGGGGCATATCGGCATAGGTCATGTCAGATATCCCACCGCAGGCAGCTCAAGTGCCGCTGAAGCCCAACCTTTTTACGTGAACTCTCCCTACGGCATGGTGCTGGCTCACAACGGCAACCTCACCAACGCCAAGGATCTCAAGGAGCAGCAGTTCAAGGTGGCCCGTCGTCACATCAACACCACCTCCGATTCGGAAGTGCTGCTGAACGTGCTGGCCCACGAACTGGATCTCTGCGACAAGATGGCGCTGCGTCCGGAGGATATCTTCTCTGCGGTGCGCAAGACCCATCAGCAGATCCGTGGCGCCTATGCTGTCGTCTCCCTGGTGATTGGTCATGGCCTCATCGGCTTTCGTGATCCCAACGGCATTCGTCCGCTGATCCTGGGTCGTCGGGCAGACGAGCAGGGCCAGGTGGAGTACATGCTCGCCTCCGAGAGCGTGGCGCTTGACGCCATCGGTTTCGAGACGGTGCGCGATGTCGCGCCGGGTGAAGCCATCTACATCACAGAGCAGGGCCAGCTCTTCTCCGAGCAGTGTGCGGAAAACCCGCAGATGAGCTCCTGCATCTTCGAATATGTCTACTTCGCCCGTCCCGACTCGTGCATCGACAAGGTCTCCGTCTACGCCGCCCGCCTCAACATGGGTCGCAAGCTGGGCCAGAAGATTGCGCGCGAGTGGGAAGATCTCGATGTGGATGTGGTCATCCCCATCCCGGAGACCTCCTGTGACGTGGCGCTGGAGATAGCCCATACCCTGAACCTGCCGTACCGTCAGGGCTTCGTGAAGAACCGCTACATAGGCCGTACCTTCATCATGCCGGGACAGACCCAGCGCAAGAAGTCGGTACGCCGCAAGCTCAACGCCATCAGCTCAGAATTCAAGGGCAAGAAGGTGTTGCTGGTGGATGACAGCATAGTGCGCGGGACCACCTCTGAGCAGATCATCCAGATGGCCCGAGAAGCGGGCGCGGCCAAGGTCTACTTCGCCTCGGCGGCACCGGAAATCCGTTTCCCCAACGTCTATGGCATCGACATGCCCACCGCCAACGAGCTGATCGCCCACGGCCGGGAAGTGGAAGAGGTGTGTGCACTGATTGGTGCCGATGGCCTGATTTTCCAGGATCTGGAAGATCTGGAAGAAGCGGTGCGGGAGATCAACCCCGAGTTGCGCCACTTCGAAACCTCGGTGTTCAACGGTCACTATGTCACCTCAGACGTGGATCAGTCCTATCTGGATCACTTGAACGCCATGCGCAGCGATGACAACAAGGCGGTGCGTGAGTGGCAGGAAGGCACCAGCAATCTGGAAATTTTCAACGAAGGCAGTTAAACGTTTTCGTTGTCAATGACAGAGATGAGATGGGGGCTGCGGCCCCCATTGTTGTGTCTGGGCAATGGGGGAGGGATGTTATCTGATTGAAAAAAAAGCACTTATGCAGCCGGGTGTGGGCAGTGACGGCGGGATCCGCTAGCATAGTCACCCTGTCGCGCCCTTCGCGCTGTCGTATCCACTCGACTAAATGCCGTATCAACCAGAACAGACGAGAATTCAGATGGATGACTTGTTAGCCCCCGTGCGCCAGTTTTTGCAGTGCGAGACCCCGGATGAGTGGGTGGCAATGGCGCGCGATCCCGCCCATCTGCCCACCCTGCTTATCGATCACGCCAACTGCGAGAACAAGGCTGCGCTCACTGCCCACAGCCTGGTGCGTCGCTACTGCCTGCCCAAGGGAAAACGTCATCTGCTGCCCAAGCTGGAATTCTATCGGGAGCTGGATGCCATCCCGGAGAAGGCCGAGATCCTGGGCAAGCGCAGCATGGGGGAGTCCGATCGCACCGTGTTTGAGGAGCTGGCCCGCAACCCGCTGCTGTTTCCCATGGTGCGCCTCATCCAGGAGGAGCTGCACCACTTCGAGCAGGTACTGGCGCTGATGGCCGCCCGCAACATCCCCTATGGCCCCGTGACCGCCTCCCGCTACGCCCGCAACCTGATGCAGCATGTGCGTACCCACGAGCCTGCAACTCTGGTTGACAAGCTGATCATCGGTGCCTACATAGAGGCGCGATCCTGCGAGCGTTTTGCCAAGCTGGCGCCCCATCTGGACGAGGAGCTGGGTCGCTTCTATGTCTCCCTGTTACGCTCCGAGGCGCGCCATTATCAGGACTATCTGGCCCTGGCCGAGCAATATGCGGGTGAGGATATCAGCGAGCGGGTGGCTTATTTTGGCAAACTCGAAGCCGAGCTTGTCTGCTCGCCGGATCCGCAGTTCAGGTTCCATAGCGGGCTGCCTGTCAGATCTGACAGTTGTTGATGTCAAGGGGGCTGCCTACCATGGCCATGTTCCTACTACGAGCGACGCATCATTTTTGAGCGCAATTCCCGGCCCCTGAGCCGGGATTTTTTTGCGCGTTTTCAAGCAGGTGAGCAGGGGAGAGTGCCGGTGTCAGGACTGGCACCGGCCACGGGATTAGCGGCGGTATTCGTTGTTGTAGTTCTGGATCAGGCGGCGGGTCACCTCATGCTGGGGATCGGCGAACACCTTGAGGGTTTTACCACGTTCCACCACTCGTCCGTCGTGCATCACCAGCACCTCGTCACTGATGTGGCTTACCACCCCCAGATCGTTGGCTACCAGCACATAGCTCAGCCCCATGGTCTCCTGCATCTCCAGCAACAGGTTGATGATCTGGGAGCGTACCGAGATATCCAGGGTGGAGAGCGCCTCATCGGCTACCACTATCTTGGGATTGAGGATCAGCGCCCGTGCCAGCGCCACCCGCTGTTGCTGACCGGCGGAGAGCATCTGGGGGTAGAAGAGGGCGTGATCCGGCAGCATGCCCACCATGCGCAGGGTCTGCATTACCTTGTCGCGGCGCTCCTCGTCACTCATTTCGGTGTTGAGCCGCAGCGGTGTCTCCAGGATCTGGCCGACCCGGATCTTGCGGTTGAGGGAGGAGTTGGGGTCCTGGAAGATCATGCGCAGTAGCTTGCAGCGGGTCTGGTAGTCGCCATGCACCAGGGTCTGACCCTCGATGGCGATGTCGCCGCTGGTGGGCTCTATCATGCCGGCCAGGATCCGTGCCAGGGTACTCTTGCCGGAGCCGGCTTCACCGACGATGGCCAGCGTCTGGCCCACGTCCAGATCAAACGAGAGTGGCTTGATGGCTTCCACCGCCCGGCGGCGAAACAGGCCGGTGCGGTTTTGATAGGTCTTGCTAAGGCCTCTGACCTGCAACAGGGAAGGTTCAATCACAAGCTGTGCTCCTTGACGGGGGCGTTAACGAACATCATTTTTTCGGCTCCTCCATGTTCAGCGGGAAGTGGCAACTGAACTGGTGGCCCTTGATCTTGCTCATCAGCGGCGTCTGTACGCACTGCTTCTGGGCATAGGGGCAACGGGGACCGAGCCGGCAACCTATGGGCAGATGCTGCAGCGGTGGAATGACACCGGGCAGGGTTTCAAGTCGCGACTTGTGGCGCACCAGCTTGTCAAAGTCGGGAATGGACTTGAGCAAGGCATCGGTATAGGGGTGGTGCGGGGTATCCAGGATCTGCTCCCGGGTACCTACCTCCACCATCTGGCCGCAGTACATTACATTGATGGTGTCGGTCAGGTTGGCGATGGCGGCAATGTCGTTGCTGATGATGAGAATGGTGGTGTTGCCCAGCTTGTTCATCTTGTCCAGCAGCCGCAGGATCTGGGAGTGGGTGGTGGACTCCATGGCGCTGGTGGGCTCATCGGCTACCAGCAGGCGCGGCTTGTTGGCAATGGCCATGGCGATCATCACCTTCTGACACATGCCGTCAGAGAGCTCGTGGGGATAGGCGCGCATCACCTTGCGGTGATCCTTGACGCCGACCCTGTGCAGCAGCGCGATGGCTTTTTTCTTGCGCCACTGGAAGCGTTGCCAGAATTTCCCTTCAAACGAATCGGTCGGGATCGCCTCTTCCAGCTGGGCGCCAATCTCCCCGGACGGATCCAGGCAGCTGATGGGGTCCTGAAAGATCATGGCTATCTCGCGGCCCATGATCCGGCGCCGCTCCTTGGGGGCCATGGTCAGCAGATCCATGTCGTTGAAGCGCATCCGGTCGGCACGTACCGTCCAGTTGTCTTTCTGGATGCCGACGATCACTTTGGCAATCAGGCTCTTGCCGGAGCCGGATTCCCCCACCAGGCCGCGGATCTCCCCCTCGGTCAGGGTCAGGCTCACCTTGTCCACCGCCTTGACCTTGCCCTGTGGCGTGTCAATTTCGATGGTGAGGTTGCGTATGTCGAGCAAGGGCATTAATCATTCCCCTCTTTGAGTGCTTCACGGATGCCTTCACCAACTAAATTGGTGACCAGCACGCTGAACAGTATGGCCATGCCCGGCAGGGTCACGGTCCAGGGGGCCAGATAGATGAGATCGCTCGAGTCGGCCAGCATGGCACCCCACTCCGGCTGGGGAGACTGGGCACCGAGACCGAGAAACCCCACCGCCGAGATATCGAGGATGGCGGCAGAGAGGGTGCGAGTGGTCTGGGCGACCAGGGTCTCCACTATGTTCGGCAGTACGGCCAGACGCATGATCCGAAACGGGGGCGAGCCGTCGAGGCGACTGGCGATGATGTACTCCTTTTGCATCTCGGTGTGGACCGCATTGTAGGTCGCCCGGATGAAGGGGGGGATCAGCGCCAGCGTGATGGCAATCAGGGTGTTGAACAGGCCGGGCCCCAGAATGGCGACCATGATGATAGCCAGTAGCAGAGAGGGGATGGAGAGCAGGGTGTCGAGCAAGTGGTGCAGCACGCTCGATTTGAGCCCCTTGCTCATGCCGCCCAGGATGCCGATGGCCGTGCCTATCACCATGGCGATCAGCACTACCAGCAAGGCATTGCCGAAGGTGAAGCGCGCGCCTACTACCAGCCGGGAGAGGATGTCACGGCCCAGATCGTCTGTGCCAAGAAAGTAGTCTATGTTGCCGCTGTTGGCCCAGGAGGGTGCCAGCAGCAGGTGGGTACTGTGCTGCTCATCGATGCCATAGGGCACCAGGAAGGGGCCAATCAAGGTGATGAGTAGCAGGATCACGAAGCACCAGAGTGCCCCCATTGCCAGCGGATTGCGGCGATAGGAGGCCCAGGTCTGCTCCAGCGGGGAGAGGATCTTGAGCTCGGGGTAGAGGCTAGTCTTGTCTTGCATAGGATTCCTGGCTCCAGGTCATGCCGTGAGCACCTTCAGTCTTGTTTTGCATAGAGTTCTTTACGTCGTGCCGGATAGATGATGGTGGTGAGCAGCTCTGTGCTGACGCTGGTAAAGATAACGAAGCCAGCTACTACCAGGGTGGCGCCACGGATGGCGGCATAGTCCTGCAGGGCTATGCTGCTGATGAGCCAGCGACCGATCCCGTGCCACTCGAACACCACCTCCGTGATCATGGCGGAGGTAAGCACGCTGCCCAGTTGCAGACCCAGCAGCGGCAACACGGGTGGCAGGGCATTCTTGAGGCCATGGCGCCAGACAATCTGCCGGCGGGAGAGACCACGGCTCGCTGCCGCCTTGATGTAGTTCTGCTTCATCACGTCGATGAGGGAGCTGCGCACGTGGCGGATCACCTCTGTGGTGGGCACCACCGCCAGCACCAGCGAGGGCAGGATCAAGTGGCGCAGGGCATCGTGCAGTGCCGCCTGGCGCCAGGGTTCATGGCTCATCAGCACGTCGAACAGCGCTATGCCGGTGATGGAGGGCACGTCGTAGAGCAGGCTGATCTGGCCGGAGGCGGGCAACCAGCCGAGATCCAGCGAGAAGAACATCACCATCAGCAGCGCCAGCCAGAATACCGGCACCGAATAACCGATGAGACTGGCGGTCATGATGGAGAGATCCAGCGGCTTGCCTTGTGAGAGCGCCGCCAGGGTGCCCAGCGGAATGCCCACCAGCAGCGAGATGGCAAACGCCGTTGCACAGAGGATCAGGGTGGCCGGGAAGTAGTGGCGGATCTCGTCCAGCACAGGCAGACCGGATACACTGGAAAGCCCCAGATCCCCGTCCAGAATCTTGTTCAGGAAGTCAGGATAGCCGCTCCAGAAGCTGGCTTGCAGGCCGATGAGCCGATAATCCAGCAGATAGGCGACGAAGGTCAGGGCCAGCAGAGTAATGAGCAGCAGACTGATGCGGCGCAAAATATAGAGAAACATGCTTACTCCCTGTGGGCTTGGTAGAAGACGGTGCCGCCAAAAGGCATCAGGGAGAGCCCCTCAATGTCGCTGCGACTGACCTGGGTGCGCAGGGCATGGGCCAGCGGGATGAGCGGCAACTGCTCGTTGAGCAGGGTCTGGGCGTAATAGTAGTTGCGCAACCGGAACGCCAGCTGGGGTGTGGTCACAGCGTCATCCAGCAGTTGATCGAAGGCCGGACTGCACCAGCGGCTGTAGTTGTTGCCACGCTCGACGGCGGTGCAGCTCAACAACTGGCGAAAGAAGTTGTCGGGGTCGGCGTTGTCGGCAATCCAGCCCGATAGCAGGCTGTCGTATTGGCCGTGGGCGAGGCGCGTTTCGATGACAGGCCACTCCTGCTGCACGATTTTCAGCTTGATGCCGACTTTGGCCAGATCGCTGCGCATCAGCTGGGCTGTCTTGAGGGCATCCGGGTTGTAGGGGCGCGAACCCGGCTGTACCAGCACCTGCATCTCGAATCCGTGCTCAAGCCCGGCCTCCTTGAGCAGCTGACGTGATCGCTTCAAGTCTTGCTGACGCATCGGCAGAGAAGGATTGTAGCCCCAGGAGAGGGGAGGGAGCAGGCTGTTGGCCGGTTGTCCTGTCTCGAAGTAGACCGCTTGCAACAGGTTGTCGATATTGATGGCACTGGCGATGGCCTGACGTACCTGTACCTTGTTGAAGGGTGCCTTGCGGGTGTTGAGGGCAAGGAAGGCCACGTTCATGCCCGACTGTATGGACAGGCTCAGCTTCGGGTTCTGCTTGATCACCGACAACTGGCTGGCAACGGGGGTACTCATCACATCGCACTCGCCCGTCAGCAGCTTGGCCAGGCGCTTGGCGGATTTTGGCGTGATGTCATAGACCAGTTGTTCAATCTTGGCTTCGCCGCCCCAGTAACCCGGGTGGCGCAGGTAACGCACATATTCGTTGTGGCGATACTCCTTGAAGCTGAACGGACCTGTCCCGACCGGTTGGGTGTCCAGCAGTGCGGGGGTGCCGGCGCGGCGCATCTGGTCGGCATATTCGGCGGAGAGCACTATGGCGTAGTCGCTGGCCAGCGTGGCGAGGAAGGAGGCATCCGGCCGATTCAGTTCAAACACCACCTGCAGCTGTCCCTTCTTGTAGACCCGCTTGATCAGTTGATCCAGCCCCAGGCTGTAGAAGTAGGGATACTCGCCCCCTGAAATGGCGTGATAGGGGTGCTGCTTGTCCAGCAGCCGCTGCCAGGTGAACAGCACATCGTCGGCATTCAGGTTGCGTGAGGGACTGAACCAGGGTGTGTGGTGAAAGGTGACGCCCTTGCGCAGAGTCAGGGTGTAGGAGAGACCATCGTCACTTACACTCCAGCGGGTGGCGAGCCCCCCTTCCAGCGCCAGCGTGTTGGGGTTCACCTCCAGCAGGCGATCGTAGAGCGGGCGGGAGCTGGCATCCAGGGTCACCCCGGAATTGGAGACCTGGGGATTGAAGGTTTGGGGCGAGCCTTCCGCACAGTAGATGAGTCCCGTCCTGGACGCGTCGTCTTGTTTCTGACAACCGGTAACCAGCACCAGCAATCCAAGCAGCAAGGGTTTGAGCATTCTCATTGTAGAACCATGTTTTTATACAAATGTGCCAGTATCGGGGCTGGCGAGTTGCAGGAGTCGGCCTGAACCGGGCTCCCTGTGGTTTCAATTCGCATCGTTATCACTGTCCAGCAGCGGGTATTTGCGCCGCATGCCACGGCACTGGTGATAGCGCAGGGCCAGCATTTCCTGTGGCGTCAATCCGCATCGTTATCACTGTCCAGCAGCTGGTATTTGCGCAGCATGCCACGGAACTGGTGATAACTCAGGGCCAGCAACTGGGCGGCTTTGCGCTGATTATACTGGGATTGCTGCATGGCTTGCTTGAGTAAATCAATTTCATACTCAGCCACCGCGTTTTTGAGATCCAGCGGCAGGCTTTGAGCGGCCGGGTTAGTCTGTGGCAGGCTCTCACTGGCGATGTGCGTGGCAGGGGCACCTTGCGCACGGGGCCGCCAGGGGGAATCGAACGGGTTGAGCACCAGATCCGAGAGCGGCAACTGGGGATTGCCCTGACGATAGATGCTGCGTTCCACCACGTTCTTGAGCTCCCGCACGTTGCCGGGCCAGGGGTAATCCAGCAGCAGCTGGGTCGCCTTGCGCGAAAATCCGGCAAACAGGGGATAACCCAGCTCCCGGGTCATGCCGTGGGCGAAGTGCTCCGCCAGCATCAGTATGTCCTCGCGCCGCTCCCGCAAGGGGGGCAGAGTGATGACATCAAAGGCAAGCCTGTCCAGCAAGTCGTGGCGAAAGTGCCCCTTGTCGGCCAACGCCGGCAGATCCTCGTTGGTGGCACACACTAGCCGTACATCTACCTTGAGGGCCTTGGCCCCACCCACTCGCTCGAATTCACCGTATTCGATGACCCGTAGCAGTTTTTCCTGTACCCGGGCGCTGGTGGTCGCCAGCTCGTCGAGGAACAGAGTGCCGCCATCGGCGCGCTCGAACCGGCCCTGATGGCGCTTGGCGGCGCCGGTGAAGGATCCTGCCTCGTGGCCGAACAGCTCGGTTTCCAGCAGGCTCTCGCTCAAGGTGGCGCAGTTGATGGTGACAAAGCTTTGATCCCAACGCCCCGAGAGATAATGTAGGCGGTGGGCGATGAGCTCCTTGCCCGTTCCCCGTTCGCCGATGATCAGCACGGGTTTGCGCAGCGGTGCGAGGCGGGAGGCCTGCTCAATGATCTCGAGGAATGCGTTGGATTCCCCCAACAGGCTTTCCGTGGCCGTGCTCATAGTGATCCCTGTCAGTTGTAAAAGCTGGTCAATCTTACCAAAAGTTGGTGATTTTAATCATCACTTAGATGGGGTATCTCGAAACTCGACCCACAGGCCCATATAAATCAACAAGTTAAATTCTGTTTCAGATTGGCACACAAGTTGCCATTGTCAATGGAGAAACAACGTATGCCAACCACAGGAGTTCTATCATGAGTATTTTTTCCCGTCTGGCCGACATCATCAATTCGAACCTGACGTCCCTGCTCGACAAGGCAGAAGATCCCCAGAAGATGGTGCGCCTGATCATCCAGGAAATGGAAGATGAACTGGTGAAGGAGCGCTCCAATCTGGCCCGCTTCCTCGCCAGCCAGAAAGAGATAGGCCGCCAGGTCAGTCGCCATCAGGAGCGAGTGAACGAGTGGCAGGGCAAGGCCGAGCTGGCGCTGGCCAAGGGGCGCGAAGATTTGGCGCGTGCCGCCCTCATCGAGAAGAAGAAGCAGAGCGAGCTGGCCGAGACCCTCTATCGCGAGCAGCAGGCAGTGGACAGCGGCATCGAGAAACTGGGTGACGAAATACGTCAGCTGGAAGCCAAGCTGGAAGATGCCCGCAGCCGTCAAAAAGCGATGGCGATCCGCACCGAAGCTGCCAGCAGCCGTCTCAATGTGCAGAGCCAGGTGGCCCGTGGCGACAGTCAGGCCGTGGTCAGCAAGTTCGAGCGCATGGAGCGTCGCATCGACGAGATGGAAGCCCGTGCCGATCTGGGACAATCGGACAAGGCGCTGGCCCAGCAGTTTGCCGAGCTGGAAGCCGACGATCAGATAAGCAAGGAGCTCGAGGCCATGCGTCAGAAGCTGGGCCAGGGCGACACCACACCAAAACAGGGAGAGTAACGGATGGAAGATCTGCTGGGCGTATTGATGGTTCCCATGGTGGTCTTCATGGTGGTGGTAGCCCCTATCTGGCTGGTGCTGCACTACCGTGCCAAGGGACGGATTGGTGCCGGTCTCGCCGATAGCGAACGGGAGCAACTGCAAGGCTTGCTGGCCCGCGCCGAGAAGATGCAGGAGCGGGTCGGTGCGCTGGAATCGATTCTGGATGCGGAAGTCCCGGGCTGGAGGAACAAGGTATGAGTCCATCGAATCGGGAGGGGCGCAATCTCTATCGCGACCCCCAACAGGGCAAGATAGCCGGTGTGTGTGCCGGCCTTGCCGACTACTTTGGGGTGGAGACCTGGATCGTGCGGCTGCTGGCCATCAGCGGTCTCATCTTTGCAGGTTTCATCACCTTCACCGCCTACATAGCAGCCTGGTTTCTGCTCGATAAAAAGCCGGTCACTCTCTATCAAAACGAGGAGGGAGATTTTGCCGAGGTGCGCATGAAGGCACGCAGCTGGCAGGCGGGGATCACGCCCCATCAGGCACTGGGCCGTATCGCGCAGGAGCTCGATACTCTGGAGCCCAGGCTGCAGCGCATCGAGAAGCTGGTGACTTCCAAGGAGTTCACTCTGCAACGGGAATTCAGCAAGCTGTGAATCCGTGACGGTTCGATGAGGCCTGCCGGACTCATCGAACCTGCATGACCAATCTGGTTGGCAGGTTCGGTGAGTGCAACCGGGTCGTACGATCGAGAATAAATGGGGCAAACGGGAGAACGGGATCCGCTTTGATACGCAACAAACTCGAACAAAAATGGTCGCTCTTGCAGCACAAGGCCACCGACGTGGTGAACCGGGTACGGGATCGCCACATACGACTGGCAGTGACGGGTCTTTCCCGCAGCGGCAAGACTGCCTTCATCACGGCGCTGGTCAACCAGCTTGAACATGCGGCCATCGATGGCCGCTTGCCGTTGTGGGATGCCCAGCGGCAGGGGCGGATCCTGGGCGCCCGTCGGGTGCCCCAGAAAAATGCCCACATTCCCACCTTCGCCTATGAGCGCGGGCTCGATGCCCTGTTTGGCGATCCCCCAGCCTGGCCCGAGCCTACCCGCGGGGTGGCCGAGGTGCGCCTCGAGATCCGCTATCGCACCCGCCATCCCTTGCGCAAGCACCTGGGAGACATGTCCACCCTCTATGTGGATCTGGTGGACTATCCGGGGGAGTGGCTGCTCGACTTGCCGCTGCTTGAACTGAGTTATGAGCAGTGGAGCGAGCAGGTGCGTGACCAGCTGCGTCGCCCCGAGTTGCAGGCGCTGGCGGCCGCGTGGCTGGCGATCGCGTGGCAGGCTGAGCAGGCCTTCGAAGAGCGGCCTGTGGCGGAGCTTGCCGAGCGTTACACCGATTACCTCCATGCCTGCAAGCGCGAGCTTGGGCTGCACCTCATCCAACCCGGTCGCTTTGTGCTGCCGGGGGAGTATGCCGGTGCCCCCATGCTGCAGTTTGTGCCCTGGATGTGGGACAAACCTGCTGGCGAGCCCGCCGATGGCACCCTCTATGCCACTCTCAAGCAGCGTTTCGAGCAGTACAAGCAGCATCTGGTGCAGGGCTTTTATGAGCAGCACTTTGCCGGTTTCGATCGTCAGATAGTGCTGGTGGACTGCCTGCAACCCCTCAATGCCGGCGCCGCCAGCTTTGGTGACATGCAGCAGGCCATCGCCCGCATCATGGAGAGCTTTGCCTACGGCAAGAGCAACTGGTGGCGACGGCTCTTCTCGCCGCGCATCGACAAACTGCTGTTTGTGGCGAGCAAGGCCGATCACGTTACCCCCGAGCAGCACGGCCCTCTGGTCTCTTTGCTCCAGCACCTAGTGCGCAGCGGCCGGGGTCAGGCACGCTTTGAGGGGATCACTACAGAGTGTCTGGCGCTGGCCGCCATCAAGGCGACCGAGGTGGGCAAGGGGGTGGCCAATGGCTGCGAGTTTCCCGCCATCCGCGGTACCAGCCTCTCGGGGGAGCCGTTATTGCTCTTCCCGGGGGAGGTGCCTGCCCATATCCCGCCAGCCCAGTGGTGGAACAATCAGGGCTTTGATTTTCAGGCATTTCGCCCTTTGGCGATGAGTCCCCATCAGGCATTGCCCCATATCCGGCTCGATGCGGCGCTGGAGTTTCTGCTCGGGGATCACCTCGAATAACCCAGGCTCTGTGGCAATGGATACAGATCAGGCATGGCTGCACAGCCGCGTGGAGGAACAAGCAAAAAGATGAACGATCAGACAAAACACAGGGCCGATGAGACTGCGCCATTGCAGGGCAAGGTGGTCCTCGAGCCCAGCGTGTCGGTGGCGAGCGAAGAGCGCCCGCCGGCTCCGGCCCAGCTTCTGGAAGAGGCGAGCTTCGAGCGCCTCGACGAGCTCGATGATCTCACCGACGTGGAGCCCGCCCTCACCATCAAGCCTCGTCGTCGCCATCGGCTGCTCGCCTGGGGGCTGGGAGCTGTTGGCCTGCTCTCTTTGGGGCAATATGGCGTCTTTCTCTATGACCAGTTGCTCACCACCCCGCTCTGGGGCAGCGCCTGGTTGCTGGCCTCCGGTCTGGTGGCCGTGGGTACGGCCGGCGTAGTTGGGCGCGAGTGGTTGCGGCTGCGCACACTCAAGCGGCGGCAGGATGTGCGCTCGCGCGCCGACGATCTGCTGGCCCGTCAGGGCGTCGGGCAGGGGCAGGCTTTTTGCGAGGCGCTCGCCGAGAAGAGTGGCGACAAGGGGCGCGAGGGGTACCAAAGCTGGCTGAGCCAGCTTGACGAGAGCCACAGCGATCGGGAAGTGCTGACCCTCTACAGCCAATTGGTGCTCACCGAGCGTGACAAGCTGGCCCAGGCCCGGGTGGCCAAATGGTCGGGGGAGGCCGCCGTGCTGGTGGCCCTGAGCCCCCTTGCCACCGTCGACATGATGCTGATGCTGTGGCGCAACCTGCGGATGATCGAGGACATCGCCGACGTCTATGCCATCGAGCTCGGTTATTGGAGCCGCATCCGCCTCATTCGTCAGGTGTTTCGCAACATGCTCTATGCCGGCGCCACCGAGCTGGTGACCGAGGTGGGGATGGACTTGTTGGGAGCCGAGCTTGCCGCCAAGCTCTCCGCCCGCGCCGCGCAAGGGGTGGGCGCGGGTCTGCTCACTGCCCGCCTTGGCCTGCGTACCATAGAGGCGTGCCGCCCGTTGCCCTGGTGTGGTGACGAGAAGCCCAAGCTCGGTGAGCTGCGCAAGCGGCTCATCAGTCAGCTGGCGGGGTATCTCAACAGGGGGTGACGGCCCGGGCCTCGATTGTGGTTGTCACAAATTGTTTACAAATTACGTCAGCAGCCGACCCTGGGGTCGGCTGCTTTTTTGAGGGGCAAACCGTTACAGTGATCCTGTCAGTCAACGATGAGTCGCCGATGCTTGGATGTCCGGGCGTGCGCACAGGATGGAACCGCTCATGGCAAGTCTCTACACAGCACACCAGCCAGATCCCCTGGGTCTTGTCCATTACTCGAATGAGGAGCATGGCACCTGGCAGATCCTGATCGAGCGCCAGCTCGCAGCCCTTGCTGGCAAGGCCTGCGACGACTATCTGGCGGGGCTGGAATGCCTGACGTTACCCCGTGATCGCATCCCCCAGCTGATGGATATCAATGCGGTGCTGCAACCCGCCACCGGCTGGTCGGTGGCTGCCGTGCCCGCGCTTATCTCGTTCGACCGCTTCTTTGCCCTGCTGGCCAATCGCCAGTTTCCGGTGGCTACCTTTATCCGGCGCCGGGACGAACTCGACTATTTGCAAGAGCCCGACATCTTCCACGAGATCTTCGGCCACTGCGCCATGCTGACCAATCCCGCCTTCGCCCACTTCACCCATGTCTATGGCCAGCTTGGCCTGCAGGCGAGCAAGGAGGATCGGGTCTTTCTGGCCCGGCTCTACTGGTTCACGGTGGAGTTCGGTCTGCTCAATACCCCTGCCGGGCTGAGAATTTACGGCGGCGGCATTCTCTCCTCTATCGGCGAGACCGCCTATGCCCTCGGTGGCCAGCCTGTGCTGCAACCCTTCGATCCCATAGAAGTGCTGCGCACCCCATACCGTATCGACATCATGCAGCCCACCTATTTTGTGCTGCCTGAGCTGGCGGCGCTCTACCGTTTGGCGGAGCAGGACATCATGGCCATGGTGGGGGAGGCGAGGCGCCTCGGCCTGCGCCCGCCACGCTTTGAGCCGGCGGCCGGCAAGCAGGCGAGCTGAACTCACCACGATTTTTCGTTATCTCATTCCCATTGATGAACAAGGAGAGCCCCATGTCCGAACTGGCCAGCCAGCAGTGTGAAGCGTGCCGCGCCGATGCCCCCAAGGTGAGCGAGCAGGAGCTGAGCGAATTGATGCACCTCATTCCCGACTGGCAGCCGCTGGTGGTGAAAGGAGAGCTGCAACTGAGGCGGGAATTTACTTTTCGCAACTTCAAGGAGGCGCTGGCGTTTACCAACCGTCTGGGTGAACTGGCGGAGGCCGAGTTTCATCACCCTGCGATCCTGACCGAATGGGGCAAGGTGACCGTCAGCTGGTGGACCCACAAGATAGGCGGGTTACATCGCAACGACTTTATCATGGCGGCGCGTACCGACCAGTTGTTCAGCGATCCGCTGTACAAATAAGCCTCCTCCAGTGACTCGGGCCTGCCCGGCGAAAGCGGGGCGGGCCCGCATTTTTATGGGCCAGCGCTCGCACTGGCGGGATCGAGTCTGTATTATCCGGTCATTCATAGAGTTAGCTAGGAAGTGTGTCCCGAATGCGTCTTGAAGTCAGCTGTGAAGACCGCCTGGGCCTGACCCGGGAACTGCTCGACCGTCTGGTGGAGCACAACATCGATCTGCGCGGCATCGAAATCGATACCTCAGGCATCATCTATCTCAACTTTCCCGAGCTGGAGTTTCGCGATTTTCAGCATCTGATGCCGGAGATCCGCCGCATTCCCGGCGTCTATGACGTCAAGACCATCCCCTACATGCCATCAGAGCGTGAACACCACGAGATTGAGGCCCTGCTCAAGGCGCTGCCGGATCTGGTGTTTTCTCTCGACGCCAAGGGCAAGGTGACCCAGGCCAACCAGTCTGCTCTGACGACCCTGGCCCTGCCGGTGGAAGAGATACGTGGCATGGCCCTTGGTTCTCTGGTCAAGGGGTTCTCCTTCAGCCGCTGGCTGGAGGCGAGCGAAATCAAGCCGCAGACCTGCAAGCTCAGCTTCAACGGCGAAGAGTATCTGGCGGATCTGATGCCGCTGTTCGTGGCCGAAGAGAAGGGCCGCCAGGCCCTGGCCGGCGCCGTCGTGGTGCTCAAATCTGCCCGCCGGGTCGGCATGCACTTCAGTGCCTTGCACGCGGTGGAAGTGGGGGGCTTCGAGCACCTGCAGGCCGAGAGTCAGAAGATGAAGCAGGTACTGGTAGAGGCGAGCAAGCTGGCGATGCAGGATGCGCCGCTGCTCATCGTCGGCGAGACTGGCACCGGCAAGGAGCTGCTGGCCCGCGCCTGCCACGGTGCCAGCCTGCGCTCCAGCCACCCCTTCATGGCCCTCAACTGCGCCGCCATGCCGGACAACGTGGCCGAGAGCGAACTGTTTGGTTACGCCCCCGGGGCGTTTGGCAACAACACCGAAGGCAAGCGCGGCGTGCTGGAGCTGGCCAGCGGCGGTACCCTGATGCTGGACGAGATCGGCGACATGTCTGCCCATCTGCAGACCAAGTTCCTGCGGGTGCTGCAGGACGGGGTGTTTCGCCGGGTCGGTGACGAGCAGGAGGTGAAGGTCAATGTGCGCTTCATCTGTACCACCCAGAAGCAGTTGCTGGATCTGGTGCACGACGGCAAGTTCCGGGAAGATCTCTACTATCGCCTCAACGTGTTGAGTCTGGCGCTGCCCCCTCTGCGCGAGCGCAAGGCGGACATAATGGCACTGGCCCAGCAGTTTGTTTCCCGCTTCGCCAGCGAGTTGCAACGGCCAAGACCGCGCTTTACCCGCAACATGGCCGAGTACCTGACGGCCTACCGCTGGCCCGGCAACGTGCGCCAGCTGCGCAACTGCCTCTACCGCGCCATGACCTTGCTGGAAGGGGACGAAATCGGTCCGGAGCACGTGGATCTGCCGGTGGCCGCCGATGCCATGCCGCTCATCGACGAGTGGTTCGAAGGGGGCCTGGACGAGGCGGTGAAACGCTTCGAGAGCCGGCTGCTTGAACGGCTCTATCCAGCGTTTCCTTCCACTCGTCAGCTGGCCAAGCGCCTTGGCGTGTCGCACACCGCCATCGCCAACAAATTGCGTGAATACGGGATCAGCAAGAAGTAAGCGAATGAATTCAAGTGATATATCGGGGCTCACGCCAGCGTGGGCCCTCTTCTTATAGCGACAATTACTGGCGCACCCCCTTGCTCTGTCGATGTTGCCTTGTCATGCTGCTGACAAGTTCAATACTACATTCATCCGGATCTCCCTGAACGGGCATCAGCCCTTCATCTAGACCGCATGTTCAATAAGCGCAGGCATGATGCACTTTTTTTCTCTGACCCGGTCCCTGGCGTGGTTGACGCTCCTGTTCTGCTCGCTGGCGCTGGCCCGCGAGCACCTTCCTTTGACCTCTGCCGAGCAGCGCTCAGAGCAGGTGCGCCAGACAGTGCTCGACATACTCAGCTACACTCGCTGGCCCACCGAGCCAGAGGCGTTGCGCTTATGCATCGCCGCGCCGACGGAATATGCCACAGCGCTGTTTGCCATCAAGCAGCAGGCCAATGGCCGGCCGGTCAGTGTGCGCCGTTATGATGTCGAGGATGAGATGCTGGGGCGGCAGTGCGATGTGCTCTATCTGGGAGTACTGGCGCCAGAGCGGCGCCTGCCACTGTTCCAGCGGCTGCGAGGCCATGCGATTCTCAGTATCAGCGAGCAGAGCGCCGAGTGTACCGCCGACGCCGTATTCTGCTTGCAGATAGGGTCGGAGCGCATTCGCTTTCGGGTCAATCTGGATGCCCTCGCCATGAGTGGAGTGCGGGTCCACCCCGCTGTGCTGAAGCTGGCCAGAGCGGATGAGGAGACACCATGAAGGCGTTTTTTCGCTCACAGGCGCAGCGGCTCACTTTGCGACAGAGCTTGGGACGCACCCACATGGTGACGTCCCTGACCGCTGTTTGTATGGCCGGTGTGCTGTTGACCGGTATCGCTTTGCTGGCCCTGCGTATCTATGCGGACCACAACCTGGAGCTGGTGGCGCGTGCCATCAGTTACACCAGTGAAGCGGCCGTGGTATTCCATGACGAAGAGGTCGCCAAAGAGGCGCTGCAGGCCATTGTCACCCACGAGGATGTAGCACTGGCCAGCATCCTGTTGCCCAATGGCAGACCGCTGGCAAGTTGGAGCCGGGCCATGACCACCCCCTGGTCTGGCCTTGAGCAGTATCTTGCACAGATCATCCTGCCCGGTCCCATCGAGCAGCCCATGATGCGGGGCGGCGTCGAGATAGCCCGCGTCCATCTGGTCGGCCACGGTCAGTACCTGCTGCTGTTTCTGCTGCAAACCCTGATGGCCATGCTGGTCTGCCTCATCCTCAGTGCAGTGGGGTCTATCTATGTGGCGCGCTGGATGCAAAACTCCATCACTGTGCCGCTCAAGAAGCTGGCTCAGGTGGCCCACAGCGTCAGTCGTCAACGTACCCTTGCCATGCGGGTACCCGAGGCTGACATCGCCGAGTTGCACGAACTCGGCCAGGATTTCAACTCTCTGCTCGATGAACTGGAGGCCTGGCAGGCCCACCAACGGCGGGAGAACGCCAGCCTGCTGCATCAGGCCACTCATGATGCCTTGACCGGTCTGCCCAATCGTGCTCTTTTTGAGGCTCGTCTGGATCAAGCCGTGACCACGGGCCGTTTGCAAGAGGAGCGGTTTGCGCTGCTCTACCTCGACTGTGATCGCTTCAAACAGATCAACGACACCCTGGGCCATGCCGCCGGGGATGACGTGCTGATCGCCTTGGCCAGACGGGTACAACATCAGCTTCGGCCGATGGATCTGGTATGTCGGCTGGGCGGCGACGAATTCGCCATCTTGCTGACGCCTCTGTTGCAAGAAAGCGAAGCGCAGGATGTGGTGTCCCGCATCCAGCTGGCGATGGCCGACCCCGTGGTACTGGGGGATGGTCGTCAGCTGGTGGCTGCCATCAGCATAGGCCTCGCCGTGTATCCGGATGAGGGACTCACTGCCGGTGAACTGTTGCAGCAGGCTGACAATGCCATGTACCAATCCAAACGGCTGCGTCGGGAGCTTGCACTTCATGACCAGCTGGAATTTGATGTTTCTGCTGAGGAAAAATAACAATGAAGATCACTGTCCTGATGAAAACCGGCCTGATCGGCCTGCTGTTGAGCGTGTTGGCGGGCTGTCAAAGTGCCCCTCGCGGTCTGACGGCGGAGCAGATCGGCGTACTCAAGGAGCAGGGCTTTCGCCTGACCGATGAGGGTTGGACTCTGGACTTCTCCAACCGTGTGCTGTTTGCCAACGATTCGGAAACCCTCAACCCTGACACCCGTGTCCTGGTGGAAAAGCTGGGCATGACCTTGCTGGGGGTTGGCCTGAACAAGGCGCGGATCGATGGTCACACCGATTCCAACGGACCTGAGGCTTATAACGATCAGCTCTCTTTGAAACGGGCGAAATCGGTGGCCGATGTGCTGGTGTCGGTCGGCATGCAGCCGGCCAACCTGGACATCCGTGGCCGCGGTGAACGGGATCCGGTGGCAGACAACAAGACGGCTGCCGGTCGGGCAGAGAACCGCCGCGTTGGCATCATCATCAGCAACGAATAAGCCGGTTGTGTGGATAAAAAAAGAGCGCCTGATGGCGCTCTTTTTTGTGGCTGACCCGCTTGCTGCTCGAGTTGTTCGCAGCCGTGGTGACCGCTCTTGGCAAAATGATGGAAAAGGAGGATGAGTGCTGGCCCGACATGGCTTGTCCCAGCGCCTTGAAAAGATAGAATGGCGACCGATCAGAGGGAGAAATCTATGTTTCGTTTAGGGCTCATCATTAACCCGGTTGCCGGCATTGGTGGCGCGGTTGGTCTCAAGGGCAGTGACGGCGTGGTGGCTGAAGCGCTGGCTCGGGGGGCCGTGCCCAAGGCGCAGGAGCGGGCACGACAAGCCTTGTTGCCCCTGTGCGACCTTGCTACCCCATTTGAGCTGTTGACGGTCGAGGGCGAGATGGGGGCCGATCTCGCGGCGTCTCTTCAGTTGCCTTGTCGCATCGTCTATCAGCCCGTCTCTGGTGCTACCACGGCAGCCGACACTCGCGCCGCCGCCGACTTGATGCGTGCGGCCGGCGTCGATCTCTTGCTGTTTGCCGGCGGCGATGGTACGGCGCGGGACATTTGCGCCGCTGTCGGGGAATCCTGTCATGTGCTCGGTATTCCGGCGGGCTGCAAGATCCACTCCGGTGTGTACGGCGTGACCCCCGCCGCCAGTGGTCGCGTGGCAGCCCGCATGATCGCCGGCGAATTGCTGAGTCTGGTGGATGCCGATGTGATGGACATCGACGAGGAGGCATTTCGCTTGGGCAAGGTGCGAGCCCGCCACTATGGCCAGCTGCTGGTACCGGGGGATCTGCGCTACGTGCAGGCGGTCAAGCAGGGGGGGCGGGAGTCCGAAGAGCTGGTACTGGCAGATCTCGCCGCGGGTGTGGTGGAGCAGATGGAGCCAGATACCCTCTACCTGATGGGGTCGGGCAGCACGGTCGCCGCCTGCATGGCAGAGCTAGGCCTGGAAAATACCTTGCTCGGTGTGGATCTGGTGGAAAACGGCCGGCTTATCGGGCAGGATCTGTCCGCCGCCGAGATCCTGACCCGGATCCGCGGTCGTCACTGTCGCCTAATCATTACCCTGATCGGCGGTCAGGGACATCTGTTCGGGCGCGGAAATCAGCAACTGAGTCCAGAGGTGATCCGGGCTGTCGGGCGGGACCAGATCCAGGTCCTGGCCACCAAAGCCAAGCTGGCTGCCCTCGCGGGCAGGCCGCTGCTGGTGGATACCGATGATCCGGCACTGAACCGGTCGTTAAGTGGTTATCTGCGCATAACCACGGGATACAAGGATCAGGTCATCTACCCGGTGGCCAACCCGGAATAGGACATCAAGGATGCGGCTGGCCCTTGCGCCAGAGAGCCGCGATCAACCGGATCGCGGTTCCACTCCCCCGAATTATTTTGCCGGCAATTTTTTGCCAGCCACTCTGAAAATGAGGCTGCGTTACATGACGATTCATGAATTTGAGCACAAGTTGTTGGGACTGATAGACGCCATGGTGGCCACGGCGACTGAAGATGAGCTGTTTGCGGGGGGCTATCTGCGCGGTCACATTTCGCTGGCGGTGGCGCGTGCCGAGCTGGAAGGCAAGACACTGGTGCGGGATGTAAAGAGTTATGTACTGCGTAGCCTGAACGAGGCCATCCTGGAGGGGGAGCTCTCCGAACAGGATGAAGAGCTGGTACAAGCCATGTGGCAACGTCTGCAACAACAAGCAGAAGCTTGATCGAATACACATTTCAAACAGAAGTTTGAGTTGACGCTTCCCTGAAGTTAGTGAAAGGTTAATAATAAGTTTCGCCTTTTGTTTCAGGGATTAAACTATGGCTTCCTCTTCACGTATTGCCAATAAACTGCCGCTCGAGATGCTCTACCATTGGGAGCGGCAGTGTCCTGACCGAGTCTATCTTCGTCAAACCATCAACCGCGAATACGTCGACTTTACCTGGGGTGAAGTGGCTGACGAAGCGAGGCGCATGGTGACGGCGCTGCGCCATCTGGGGCTGGAGCCCGGTGACAAGGTGGCCCTGCTCTCCAAGAACTGCGCCCAGTGGTTTATCGCCGATCTGGCCATGCAGATGGGGCAGTACGTGAGCGTGCCCATCTATCCGACCGCCAACGTCGATACCATCGAATATGTGCTGCGTCACAGCGAAGCCAAGGCGATCTTCGTCGGCAAGCTGGACGACTGGAAGAGCCAGGAGGCGGGGGTGCCAGCCTCCCTGCTGCGCATCGCAATGCCCTATGAGACCATGCCCGCCAGCCATCAGTGGGACGATCTGCTGGAGGCACACGAACCTATCCCCGACAGCCCGGTGCAGGTGCCGGATGCGCTGCTGAGCCTGGTCTACACCTCAGGCAGTACCGGCAAGCCCAAGGGTGCCATGTTGAGCGTCGAGCGTTATGCCTGGTCCTGTGAAAAGCTGGTTGAAGCGGTGGAGCTGACCGCCATCGATCGCGGCTTCTCCTATCTGCCGCTCGCCCATATCACAGAGCGGGTTTACATCTATGGCGGCAGCCTGTTCAGCGGCGCCACCATCGCTTTCCCCGAGTCGCTCGACACCTTCATTGATGACGTCAAGCGTTGCCGTCCCACCGTCTTTATCTCTGTGCCCCGGCTGTGGGCCATGTTCCGCATCAAGATCCACGAAAAGCTGCCCCAGAAGAAGCTGGAACTGTTGCTCAAGATCCCGTTTGTCTCGGGTCTCATCAAGGGCAAGTTGCAAAAAGGGCTGGGGCTGGATCAGGCGCGGGTGCTGGGTTGCGGCTCGGCGCCAGTGTCACCGGCCCTGCTGCAGTGGTACAACAGCATCGGCATCAAGATAACCGAAGCCTGGGGCATGACGGAGAACCACGCTTTTTCCACCCTCAACTACCCCTTCCGCGCCGACAAGATAGGCACGGTCGGCAAGGCGGGGCCCGGGGTGACCATCAAGATTTCCGATGAGGGGGAGATCCTCTGTCGCTGTGACGGCATGATGCTGGGATACTACAAGGATCCCGAACACAGCAGCGAAGCCATCGATGCCGATGGCTGGCTCCACACTGGCGACATGGGCAAGTTGGACAGAGAGGGCTACCTCACCATCACAGGCCGCATGAAGGATGTGTTCAAAACCGCCAAGGGCAAGTATGTGGCACCTGTGCCCATTGAAGGCTTGCTGGGACAGGAGCCCATCATAGAGCAGCTGTGCGTGATTGGTTACGGCATGCCCCAGCCCATTGCGCTGGTGCAGCTGGCCGAGAGCGCCATGAAGGGTAACCGGGAAACCATCAATGCCCAGCTGGAGGCGGCGCGCAACCGGGTCAATGATCAACTGGAATCTCACGCCAGAATTCGCGGCATCCTGGTGGTGAAGACGCCCTGGAACATTGAAAATGGTGTACTTACCCCAACCATGAAGATCAAGCGCCACCTGCTGGAGCAAAAATACGCGGACATCGGCGAGCAGTGGTCCTCCTACCAGAGCATCATCTGGGAATCCTGACGGACTGACGTGACTCCGCGATCAACAGCAACAACAAGGGGAGCCAATGGCTCCCCTTGTTGTTGGGCGCGATTTACCTTAGACGGCCTGGTATTCCAGCTCGACCGAGCCCAGCGCCTTGAGGGTGGACTGGGCGGAATCCCGCTGGCTGATCTGGCCGTTTTTGCTCTCCAGCAGCACGGCGCGACGGATGCTGGCGAGATCTTCGCCGCACAGCACAGCGTGGGCGCAGGCCATCTGCATCGGCGGCAGGCTGGGATTGAACGCCGCGTTTTCAGCGTAGCGACCACAGAAGAGGCGGCCATCGGAAAACAGCAGCGCCACGGCGGCATAGCCCTGACTGTAGGGAGCGTAGCTTTGACGGGCAGCGGCCAGCGCTGCTCGCCAGATCGGATCCTCGCTCTCGAGCACCAGCTCGTCATGGGCTTGCGGGCTCATCAGGGCATCGGTGATGTCGAGATCGGCCGGGCCAAAGGAGTGGGGCAGGAAGGATTGCAGCGCGCTCAAGTCGTCAGGCAGGGAGACTTGCAGCGTCTTGGCTGTGCTCAGCTCGTTCATGAACTGGCGGCAATGGCCACAGGGGGTGTAGTTGACCGTGATCTCGCTGATCCCTGTCTCACCGCCCAACCAGGCGTTGGAGATGGCGGATTGTTCCGCATGGACCGAGTGGAACAACCCTTGTCCGGCAAATTCCATGTTGGCGCCGAAATACCAGGTGCCGCTCAGGCCGCAGGCGATGGCGCCGACAAAAAATTTGGAGATAGGCGCCACCGAGCAGGCGGCGGCCAGTGGCAGCAGCGCCAGACGCAGGGCGCGATCTTCCAGCCCTGTGGCGGCTTTCAGGGTCGCCACCTGCTGTGGCGTGAAACTGGCCTGGAAATCGTTGTCCAGCATGGGCAGCAGCGCCGCTTTGAGCGGGGCGGACAGGGTATCGAGTGGCTTGGCAAAACGGGGATGCATAGTGTGTCCTCAAAGGCCAATTGGGGGGCCATTGTAGGGAGCAAGCTCGGCAAAATGTGTGAGCGCGCTCACGCCCTGACGGGCAAAAGGAGGAGGAGGATAAAGGAAACGTTTGTCTTGCGCAAATTGTGCGTCAGCTCGCACAGTGGCGGGCCAACAGGCCCGCAGCGCCAGTAAATGGGTGACCCTCAGGTCAACCAGTGATAAAGAGCAAACAGCAGGGGGGCGACGGCGGCGGTGAGGATGCCGCACACCACCATGGCCAGCGACGAGAAGGCGCCCTGGGTAATGCCCTTCTCGGCAGAGGTGGCGGTACCGATGGCGTGGGCACAGGCCCCCATGGCGAGTCCCTGGGCTTCGGGATCTGTGACCCGCATCAGCGTGAGCAGCGGGTATCCGATGAGGGCGCCTACAATCCCGACCACCACCACCACGGCCGCCGCTATGGCAGGTATACCGCCGATGGACTGGCTGACGCTCATGGCAAGCGGGGTTGTGATGGACTTGGTGGCGAGCGATGCCAGCAACGCCGGGTCGGCGCCCATAAAATGACCGACAACCAGAGTAGTGCAGACTGAGATCAAGACGGAGGCAAGAGTACAGACCAGGATGGGCTTGAGCCTGGCCTGGATCTGGCGGGCCTGCTGATACAGCGGCAGTGCCAGTGCCACCACGGCGGGTTCCAGCAGGGCCGTGATGGGGAGGGTGCCACTCTCGTACTGCTCAAGGGGCAGATCCAGCCAGAGCAGCAGGCCTATGATGACGGCGGTGGGCACCAGCACGGGATTGATGATGGGCCAGGGCAGGCGGCGATAGAGGGCCCGGGTGGCAAAATAGAGTGCCAGGGTCAGGGGAATGGCAAGCCAGAAGATCATTTGTTCATCCTCTGGTACAGGCGCCCGACAGTGCCCAGGATCAAGACTATCCCGAGCACTATGCAGAGCATGATGAGACCGAAGGACTGGCGCAGGGGCTCAAGCCAGGCGACCAGGCCAACGGCCACCGGCACGAACAGGACGCCCATATGCCGCAGCAGCAGGCCGGCACCGAGCTCGACCCAGTGCAGCTTCACCAGCTGCAAGGAGAGCAGCACGAACAGCAGCAGCATGCCGATGATGCTGCCGGGGAAGGCAAAAGGCAGTATGGCGGCCAGGGTTTTACCCACCAGCAGGCAGGCGACTATGACCATGAAGTCGCGAAGGTAGAGCAAGGCACGTTGCGCAATCACCTGAGCCTCAACTTGGAAACTGTGAATGAATGGGCAGTTTACCAGAGAGGCAGGGGCGCGGCATTAAAACAATAACAGCTGAAATCAGTTCGATGATGGCTGATTTCATTGAAGATTCTTTGATAGCAGATCTTTCTGAACCATGGATTTTCAAGACCATGGCGTGCTGAACACATATTTCCCAATTACAAGGAGTAGCCATGACATCCCTCTTGTCCCGCGTGCGCCAACTGGCGGCCGATAGTGATCTGCCCCCTCAGTTGTTGCAGACCCGTCAGTGGGACGGGTCCTTGTGCCGTATCCGGCTCGACAACACGGGCAGTGACGATGCCCGGGTCGCTCGCTGGGTACTGTTTGATGGCAAGCTCGGCCTCCCGCTCGACACCCCTCTCTATGGCGAAGGGTTCCAGATGCTGGCCCAGACCATGGGCAGCTGGCAATCCCCGCAACCGGTTGGCCGTTGCCCCGATTCAAGCGTCTATCGCATCACGGACGATGATGGCTATCACACAGTTCATAACCTGTTGCTGGTGGAGCATGACAATGGCTGGCTGCTGCTCGCCTTTGCCAGTTGTCACCGCTTTGGGGGCGAGTTTCGCCTCTATCCGGATGGCCGCTTGCAGATCCTGATGAACTGCGAAGATCGCCTGTTGTCTGCCGGTCAGCACTGGCAAAGCGAGGCGCTGATCTGCCTGGAAGGGGCTGACAGGGAGGCGCTGTTGGCCGAACTGGCGGAGCGGATCGCCGCCGAACACGGCTCGCTGATCGGTCAGGTGGGCGAGCGCCCCAATGGCTGGTGCTCCTGGTATCACTATTATGCGGACGTCAGCGCCGATGACATTCGCGAGAATCTGGCGGTGCGTGCCGAGCGTTTCCCGGCCCTGCGCTACGTGCAGATCGATGATGGCTATCAGGCCAAAATGGGGGACTGGCTTACTCCTTCGCCCAAGTTCGAGCAAGGGGTGGCTGCGCTGGCGGCCGAGATCCACGCCGCCGGATGCGAGCCCGCACTCTGGGTTGCCCCCTTTATTGCCGAGCCAGGTTCACAGGTGTTTCAGGATCATCCCGACTGGTTCGTGAAGGGGGAAGATGGCCTGCCGCTGCCCTCCGAGCGAGTCACCTATGGTGGCTGGCGCTGCACCCCCTGGTACGTACTCGATGGCACCCACCCCGAGGTGCAGGCTCACCTCGAGGGCGTGTTCCGCACCCTGCGCGAGCAGTGGGGCATTCACTACTTCAAGCTGGATGCCAACTTCTGGGGCGCCATCCACGGCGGCCGCTTCCACGACACCTCCGCCACCCGGGTGGAAGCCTATCGTCGTGGGATGGCGGCTATCTTGCGCGGGGCGGGTGAGGGGGCTTTCCTGCTTGGCTGCAACGCGCCAATCTGGCCGAGCCTGGGACTGGTACACGGCATGCGGGTGAGCGACGACGTGGAGCGCAATGGCCACCGTTTTCGCCAGATCGCCCGCGAGGTCTTCTGCCGTGCCTGGCAGAACGACAGACTATGGGCGCTCGATCCTGACTGCATCTGCCTGCGGGATCTGCCGAGTCAGCAGGCCAGCCCTGTGGATTACAGCTTCCATCTGGCGGCGCTGGTTGCAAGCGGCGGCATGATGCTGGCAGGAGACAGACTGCAAGCGCTTGATGGTGAGCAAGGGGGGCAACTGCAAAAGCTGCTGGCCTTGTGTGCAGTCCGAGCCCCGTCTGCCCGTTTCGAGTCGATGGAGTTTGTCTGCGGCGCAGTGGTGTTGCCTGAAGGGGGTAGCCTGCTTTGCCTGTTCAACTGGGAAGCGCAACCCCAGGAGTGCCTGTTGCCGGAAGGTGGGCAGGATTTCTGGGACGAGGGCGCCATCGGTACCTTGCTTACTCTGCAAGGGGGCGAGGGGCGGGTGATCCGCTACCTCTGATCCTTTTCTGCCATAAACCTTCAGGCTCCCATCGGGAGCCTGAATTGTTGGTAAATCCTGTCAATATGCTGACCGCGTGAGGTCAGTAACGCCACTCGAAGCCGATGGCGTAGTTGGCGGCGCCATAGCCGGGGATCTCGTTGCTGGAGAGCAGCGCCTTGAAAGTGAGCCGGGCGCTGAGCGGGATACCGAGCCCCAGGCCGATGGCAACCTCATCATTGGGGTTGCCAATCACATCGGCCCGGATCATGCGATAGAGCGACAGATCCTTGCTCATGTGCACATAGCTTTGTGAACTTTGGTTATAGAGCTGACCAAAAACCTCCAGCTGGAAACCGGCCTGGGGGGTAATGGCCAGCGGTACCCCCACAAAGTTGTAGAGATCGGAGCGGTTGAAATAGCTGTTGGTGATCTGGGGGGTGAAGTCGGTCTGCTGGTAGAGGTGGTTGAAGTTGCTTTCGATCAGTTGATAGGTTTGCTGCGGCAACCGCAACAGGTACTCGGGGACATCAAAACGTACTGCCGCCATGCTGACCGATGGCAGCAGGGAGCAGACGAACAAACCGAAACCGGGCAATCCTGAGCGCATCAGATGAAGCATCTCCAAGGGTCGATAGCCAAACACAGTCAATGCAATGTTAGTGCACAAATAGTTGAAATTTCGGGAGTCTTTACTCCCCTGCCCATTATGAATGGGGTGAGGGGAGCATACAGTCATTTAACTGTGAAACCGATCACATCTCATAGATCTTCGAGGTAGCGATAGAGACTCTTGAGAATCGCAAAGTTCCGTTCGTTCCCCTGATTCTGTTCTGCCAGTGCCTCGAGACGAGGGGCATAGTCCGGCAGGCGGCGGCTGAAATAGTCGCTGCAGTGCAGACGCCAGCGTTTTTGCTCCGCCTCGCTCAGGGTGTGGGGCCAGTTGCGAGCGCGGTAGCGAAACAGCATCTCTGGCAGCCGCGCATCTGTGAAGGCAAACTCACGCTCACCCAGCAGGTCGGCCGGGGTGGTGCGTACCAGATCCATGGTGGATTTGTCGCCGTGGCCGAAGAAACCGGCGTAGAGCTGGGTATCGGGGTCCGGGTCATTGCTGCCCGCGAACTCCTGATTGAACACCTCCACCAGTTTTTCCCGCACCTCGGGGTGAGCGCGCAACAGGTTCAGGCTCTTGCGGCACTGCTCCCGATCGATGGTGAGCTCATCGGCACGTTCCGGTGTCAGGGTGGCGGCTGGCGCCAGCACAGGGCACTTGTTGATGTGCACCAGTTTCACCGGAATGGCGGCCAGATCTCCCAGCTCGTCCTTGCGGGTATAGAGCCGCTCGCGGATCTCCTCGCTGGAAAGCTCGATGAGCGGGGTCGGGTCGCGGGTCAAATCCACCATGATCACCGCATTCTGGTTGGTGGGGTGCCAGGCGAGTGGCGATACCCAGCTCACGCACCCCTGCCAGGGGGAGAACATGCCGGAGACGTGGACCAGCGGCTTCATGGTCACCACATCGATGAGCGCCTTGACCTTGTTCTTGTTGCGCAGGGCAAACAGGTACTCAAACAGCTTGGGCTGGGCTTTTTTCACCAGCTTGGTCATCTCTATGGTGGCCAGCACGTCCGAGAGCGCATCGTGGGCATTGGCGTGGGATACACCGTTGGCTACCGTGAGCTTTTCGAGACGAAAACTTGGTTTGCCCTCTTCATCAAAGGCCCATTCGATCCCCTCCGGGCGCAGGGCATAGCAGGCCCGCAGCATGTCGAGGATATCCCAGCGGGAGTTGCCGTTTTGCCAGGCGTAGGCGTAAGGGTCATAGAAGTTGCGATAGAGGGTGTAACGGGTCACTTCATCATCGAAACGGATGCTGTTGTAGCCCAGCACGCAGGTATTCGGTGTAGCGAACTGCTCGTGGATCTGGCGAATGAAATCCGCCTCGCACAGTCCGTCTTTCATCGCCTTTTGCGGCGTGATGCCAGTGATGAGGCACGCCTCCGGATCCGGCAGATAATCCGCCGGCGGCTTGCAATAGATGACCAGTGGTTCGCCGATGATGTTGAAATCTGCATCGGTGCGAATACCGGCAAACTGCGACGGCCTGTCCTTCGCCGGACTGATCCCGAAGGTCTCGTAATCGTGGAAATAGAAAGTAGGATTTGTCTGCTGGCTCATTTCGTGGTTCTGAATTGTGTTTATATGCTTGAAAAACAAGTCGTTATACGGTGCGTCATCTCAGATTGTCTCACTTTGTCCGATCTTGATTCAGTCCGTTTCAGACCAGTTTGGTACGTATCTGCGTACAGGTCAGGACGCGTTAATGTGTCAGTGAAAAATCAGATGACCAATCACAGGAGAGTCATATGCCACTTACTGATGCGAAGCTACGGGCCCTCTATGGTAAGCCCTACTTTGGCAAGACGGAATTGTCAGATCGTGATGGATTGTCAGCTCGGGTCACCGAGCGTGGCACCATTTCATGGCAATATCGCTATCGCTGGCAAGGAAAGGCGGCGAGACTCAAAATTGGACGCTATCCCGACCTTAAACTCGCTGATGCCAGGGCATTGATCCCTGCTATCCGTGGTGCACTGGAGCGTAACGAACACCCCAGAGTTTTCTGGGATAAGCTCCACCAGAAGCATAATGTCACACTTAAACAGTGCTGCGAGCATTTTCGTGAGCACCATCTGCCGAAGCTGCGGCCCCGTACGGTCATGCTCTATGAGCATACCATGCAGCGCTATTTCGAACCTCTGTTTATTGGTATTCCGGTGGAACAGATCCCGTTTTCCAGCTGGCTGGAGTGGTTTGATAAAATTGGCAAGAAAAAGCCCAAAAATGCGGGTCATTTATTGCGCAGATTAAAGTCCATTCTTAGCTTTTGTATTCGACGTAATCTCATTGGCGGCTCCCCTGTGTTGCAATTACGCACCGAAGACGTGGGCTCTCAACCTGAGAGAGGCACTCGCGTACTGACCATGCGTGAACTCGCTCAGATTTGGATTGCATTTGAACAGAGTAGGGCCAGCCGCGGATTAAAATTGGCCGCCAAACTGGTGATCCTGCTTGGCTGTCGCAGTGGTGAGGCATTGGGTGCGCAGTGGAGTGAGTTCAATATGGAGGAGCAAATTTGGACGGTTCCCGCTTCTCGTGCCAAAAGTGGGGCGCCAATACGTCGACCTATTCCTACCCGGGTGATGCTCTTGCTTCAAGAAGCGGCGGCGAAATCTCGGCTCAAGGGCGGCCCTGTATGTCGCTCACCGGTGAATCCAAAGATGCCATTAAGTAGTGCATCTCTCATCCAGCTAGCAGAGCGGGTGAGAGATAAACTGGATCTGCCGTATTGGCGTATGCATGACATGCGTCGGACGCTGAGTACGCGTTTATCGGAAGAACGCGTCATGCCACAGGTAACCGAGAAAATGCTTGGCCACCGAATGGCGGGTGTGATGGCTATTTACAATCTTCATGATTGGACTAATGAGCAACGTGAGGCATATGAGTTATGGGATAAAAAATTAATGGAAGCTGTAAAATCCTTGCAGGAACTCAGAATATAACCGAACCATAAAATTATATAATTCATCATCTAAGATGAGTGCTTTTCACTTGATATCCAGCTATTTACCGCAGTGGTAGAATAAAATCCTTTATTGAGAGGTGGTGGGAATTTGTTTTCTTTAATCCATCTGTACAGCGTCGATCTAGATATGCCAAGTATTTTTAATAGTGTTTTGGTTTTTATTAGTGCTGGTTCATTGTTGTTCATATATCCTCCTGTTTTTTTAGGAGGTTAAACATGATTGGTACATGTGTCAATTTGCCATATTTTTAGACGGCTTGCTTTTATGATATAGAAAAACAAGTCGTCATGTTCATACTACGAAAATCAATTTAATAATTGTTTTTGTGTATTATAAAAGCAATGAAAATGGCTATGGAACAATTTGGCTTATGGTTATGACATGTAAATTTCAATAACAATTTTGGCTCGTTTTAGCTCTCAATGGTTGGGTATAGAGTGTGTTCGTGTTGTTAAGTCAAAGGGGGGCTCTATTCATTATTGGTAAAGTTGTAAAAGTGATTGAATAGGTTAGCCACGAGGGGGTAATAAAGTGGGCGTTAAGCTGAGAATTAATAAAGTTTTTGTGTTTTATGGGATTGTGAATTCGTTCACAAATCATGATGTTTTTTTAAAACATCATGTCACGCATTGCAAGCTGGATTCGTTAGAGTATTGCTTGCGGTTTCATATGGTTATACTAGTTCCGGAGAAACTATTGATGTCAAAGCTACTCCTTATGGCTGCAACCTTGGTTGCAAGCAATGCGGTGATGGCCACTACGGTTATTGATGTAAACGTATTGGTTCCTAAATCCATCGTTGATCAAGATGGTGCCGAAAAAGTGTTTAACACCATTCACCAGCGCGTAGCGGCTATGGACGAGTATTACACCAGTCAGCGCACCGGCATCGTCAAAAATGGCAATCCTGAGAACCTGCATTTCGAGGTGAAGCAGATCCTCGTTATGAGCGATACCGTCCTGAACCTGACGTGTAAAACAGGCTACTCAGCCGCGGTTGTTCTGCTCAACGAAAAGGTTATCGGTGTTCGTAGCTCTTATGGCCCGAACTTCGGCATCATGCCGCCTCCGCTGTGGGACGGTGTATGCACCAACGAGCAGGACATTCAAGACCTGACCTTCGCTGCGCACAGCTCTGGTGCCGACATGTGGATTTCCACCAAGGGCGGCACTGATGGCAAGTTTGATGGGATGGCTACTTCCGGCGCTGATTTTATGGTAAGTCGTTATGACACTACCGCTGATACCTACGCACATGAAGCCTTCCACCTGTTCGGCGCAGAAGATCTTTACAACCGTAAAAATGCGGAAGGATTCTGCGACCAAGGAGGCATCTGGGCGGGTCGTCTGATGTGTGGTTACGGTGATCTGACCAAGAACAACATGTTCGGTGGCAGTCCTTCCGCCATTGAGCAAGGGGATATTTACCCTTACGGCCCAAGCGAGAAGTATTTGCTCCAAAACTTCTACAACAACCCTGACAGCCCTGATGCCGCTCGCCTGTTGACGATGCCTGATGGTAACCTCCGTGCTTACTACGGATGGACAAAAGGCACTGGTGCAGGCGTCATGCCGAGTGCAGACGTTGCTGGCCGCACTTTCACAATGAAAGTAGACAGCACTACCCTGACCAATGCGAAGCCGTATATCGACGTTACCATCACTGCCTCCGGTACTGATGCAGCAGGCAAGCGCCTCTCTGTTGAACTGTATAGTGAATCAGGTAGCGCTGTAGTGGGTCAGCACTACAACGATGGTATCTCGCAACTGGTGCGCTTTGACCCGACTACTGGACAGACTGCACTGGATGCTACGGGCAATCCGACCTACACAGTGCGCGTGGCTGCTCGTGACCTGGCGTTCGTTGGTGCCAAGAGCTTCACCCTCGGCCTGCGTAGCGGTACTGGCGGTAACGTGATTACCCAGCCAATCGTTATCACTGTGCAAGGTGCCAAGACTGACGATGGTCGCAACGATGGTGGCGACAACGGTGGCGGTGGTTCGACAGGCCCGATCTCACTGCTGACTTTGGTTATCTGCGGTTTGGTTCGCCGGCTTAAAATGAGTTGATAAGCCTTGTACCAATACCTTTTTTCATCATTATGGCAAGGTGGCCAAGCTGCGTTGGCATGGTGAGTCGCCAAAGCACCCAGATGTTATGAGTGTTGCCGGGAATCATTACGGGAGTCCCCAAAATACGAATTCCGATTAAACGATTTAATAAAATGCGCAGTCGCGGATGTTATTACAGTCAAGGCTCCCGCCACGCCGGGAGCCTTTCTTATTTCTATCTCTCCTTGCCGGATGTGCCGAGAAGCCGGACATCATGGCGCCAGGGTTAACTTGGTCGCATTTGTAGGTCTGCACTCTTGAGCTTGAAGGTACAGCCTTGCTGGATGAGCTCCTCCCGGTTGGCCAGCACCAGCGGGTAGAGCAGGGGATGTTGTTGGTGTTCGCCGTTATAGCTCACTTGCATCCGCTCCAATGCGTAATGTACCAAGGGGATCCGTTGGCTGATCAATAGTTGGTTCCCGGTCATTGCATAGTCGCTGGCGATGATGGCTTGCTGCCCTTGACTAAGGTTTGGATTGGGAACGACTGCCGCAGTTACTTGGGTATTCTACTCTAGATCCGGAGCCTGTAGTGGGCGATCGTCTGGTTTGCGCTGACTTCTGCCTGAAAATGTGACATGTGGTTTTATACACTGATTCCGAAAGGAGCCTTTTGGTGTAGTATTATTCCACTCGAAACCAGCCATGAGTACTGGTTTGGAATGTAGGGCTTTCTATCCTTTTGATGGGGAGCGGCACAACAGATGTATATGAAATACACGAATGCTGAAATAGTTCTTGATATGGGTGTAAGTTACTAGGGAAATAATATTTGTTTCATAAGGCTAGGTCTTAATAAATTGGGGTTTAAATATGAAAGAAGAACAACTGCAGGTGTTGTTTAGTAGAGCAAACAATCTGTTGCAACAAGAGCTCGGTGGAAGTAAGCCAACAATTGCTGCTTGGGGATTGATGAATGCGGGTAAGAGTTACTTGCTTAATATGCTTACTGACCATATTCAGACTGAGTGCTTCCGAACTCGTGATGTGCGTGAAACTGCAGAGCTCAAACAGTTTGAGACCGAACAATATATTTTTCTTGATACTCCAGGGCTGGATGCGAACCAAGAAGATGATTTTGTGGCACAACAAGGTGCTGCCAAGGCTGATATTGTCTTGTTTGTTCATCAGCCACAGGGTGAGCTGGAGAAAATAGAGATGGATTTTTTACGCGCTCTAAAAGAGTCCTTTGGTGAGTATGCCGAACAGAATATCATCATTATTCTCAGCAAAATAGACTGTGAGGATAGAGAAAAGATCAATACTATTGAAAAACGTATATTGGAACAGTGCCAACAAGATCTTGGTTTTCAGCCTGATTTTTTCAAAATATCCGGAACTCGTTTCCATAAAGGGGTGCAGAAAAAAGAAGATAATTTGGTTCGTGCTAGCCATATAGATGATTTGAAAGTACATCTAAATAGTATCAGGGGTGATTATTCGGCGGTGAAGGTTAGTCGCCAGCGTCAAGCTTTAGATGACATCATCACCGAAATAGAGCAATGTGAGTTGGCATTCCGACAAACTATAGTTGCGACCAAAAAAACATTGGCGAAAGAATTTGACGCATTTAACAATGCGTTAACCACCCTTGATGTGGCATTAGAAAATACTCGAAACTACTACCGCTCAATTAATTAACAATTAAGGAGATAAAAATATGGCACTACCTTGGTTAATCGGTGCAGCAGTAGTCGGTGCCGTTTCATATGCGGCAAAAAAGCTCAAAGAGGAAGAGGAAGAGCGTGAATGGGAAGCGCGCCAAGAGAGAAGGCGTGAGCGTGAAGCAGAAGAACGGGCCGAACAGGCGCGGCAGGCTAAAGCTCTCGAAGAGCGGAAACAAGCGACGCTCAGAAAATATGTAGAGCAAGGTGAAGAGCAAACAGGTGATTTTAAACAACTGCTGGATGGTTTGGTTGAGGTGAAATATACCAAAGTACCTGCATTTTGCGCCGACTTGCTCAAAGGGGCTCGCCAAATAAGAACACCCTTTATCACTGCTTACAAACTAGATTTTATGGATAAAGTAACCAAAGACAGTCTAACCCGTTTTGAAACCTTGTATCAGGTTGAATTGCAACCCGATCCTGCCATCTATGATGCTCATAGTCAGATTAATAATGCAGAAGAGGTTTTAGGTAAATTGAAAAGTGTACGTCAACGGCTAGAAAACAAACGCGATCAACTGTGCAAGCGTTGAGAGGGGAGTTAGATGTCTGAGGTTATGTTACGCGAAAACCTGATTGCATCGTTTCATGCTCTCCAGGGGCAATTCGAGACGTCGTTGGCTGAAGCGCGTGAGCTCGATCAACAATTCACGGATCTACGTCAACAGTTTCACCGTCATATGGAGACACACCTTACTACCGCCCAAAAAAATTTGCCAAATGATAATCCATTGAGCACCCAGCTTAAGGGATTTCTCTCGGCAGTCGCAGCTACCGACACCGCTTGGAATAATGAGATCAGCAAGCGTGATAAGGGCATCAAGTTTCGTAAGGGGTTTAACGACTCTCTACTGGTGTTTATCTATGGCAAGGTGAAGTCAGGTAAAAGCTCATTAGGTAATTACATGGCTTGGGGTCATACTGACCCCGACCAGAGGGTTAAAGAGGCGCTACCCACAGATAGCCATCCAAGTTATTTCACCCATGAAAATACCTGTGCCTCAAACGGCGATAGCCAAGATGAGGCTTTGAATCGTCGGGAGTTTCGCGTCGGCGCCACCGAAGCAACCAGCTCGATACAAGGTTTTCGTTTGCCTGGCCTGACCTGGGTCGATTCACCTGGCCTGCACTCGGTGAACGAACAGAATGGTCGTCTCGCCCAAGATTATGTGGAACACGCCGACCTTATTCTCTATACCATGCGCTCCGATGCACCGGGCCGAGCCAGCGATCTTAATGAAATTCGCAGCCTTAATACCCAGGGTAAAGAGATGCTGATCCTGGTCACTGGCAGTGACCTCAATGATGAGTATTGGGATGATGAGCTTGAAGAGATCAAGGTCACGGTGCAGATGAAGAGCGCTGAGCGTCGACAGGATCAGCGTGATGTTATTTCCCGCGAACTAGGTTTTATCAACAGCAATCATCTGCTTTCTATTTCGGCTCGGTATGCGCAGGAGCATGCCAATGATTTTGAAAAACTGGCTGATAGTGGTATGGGGCAACTTTTCTCCACATTGCATCGCATCTCGCAAGATAAAGGGCTACGGTTGAAAAAAAATGTGCCCATGCAAAATTTTTATAATTTTATGCAGGGGTGCCAGATGGAGTTATCACCCTATAAGGATTTGATCGCTGAGCTCGAGACGACAATTAGCAGGTTACAGGCAGATGTACCTAAGGCTGTAACGCGGGAAATTCGCGTTGCACAGGCCACGATGCGCCGTTCGATCGATATCGATTTTGATGAGCTTGCTGGGCGGCGCAACGAAGAATATCTGATGAATGTGGCGCTGCGTAAAGCTCATCGTAACTGGGACAGTTTGTTGCAAGGTGTGATCGGGCAGGCGCTAAGTAACGTCTTCGCTCAGATAACAGAGGATTTTAAAGATGCCGTCAGTAAGACCTGGCACGCAGCTGCACTGAAGCTGCCCGATTTCAACCTCGACAAGGCAATGGAGCAGATCCCAGGGGGAGTGCGAAAGGGGAATCGTGGTCTTACTAGTGGAGTTGGGACTTTGATTGGTGCTGGTTTGGGCTTCGTTGCTGGTGGCCCCGCAGGGGCTGCCATTGGGGCCACTGTAGGTGGGAGCCTTGGTGGTGTTGCTGGCCGAGGTGCCGAGGTCAGCATGCGTGAGGTTGAAGTGATCACCGGAGATAACCTTGAACAGCTCCTTGCACAGACACATACCGCCTACGCTCAGGCTATTGAGGCAACTGTTCGTCAGCACGCTGACTTTTCGTTAACGCGTCAGCTCGATGCTGCACTGCAAACTGCTCGGGTACTGACCCAAGAGGTCACTCGTACCCAGCTGGGTTTCGAGGAACTCAAACAGACAGCACAACAAAAAATTCAGAAATAGTATTGATGTCAATGTGAACGTTATTAGTGAGGTTTCATTATGCAGATTACATCCAGTCAGCTTTACGATACCTATAAACTGACTAGTCAATTGATTGCCGATTACCCAGTTATGCAGAAGGAATTTGAGACTGTTATCACTCAGTTTGAAGACAAGCTGCAGACTCCCGGGATTTGCGTCATGGTATATGGCATATATAACGCGGGTAAAAGTACTTTGATCAACGCTCTGCTTGGTGAGGAGTCTGCCCCCACTGGAGATATACCCCTCACTAGCACGGTGGGAGCATATCGCTGGAACAATCACACCATTCTAGATACGCCTGGTGTCGATGCCCCGCTTGAGCATGAGGAGGTAACCAAGGTACAGATGATGAAGGCCGATGCCATCATTTTTGTGGTCAATCCGTCTGGTGCGGCAGAAGAAGAAAAGACCTTGAAAAAGTTGATCGATCTGCTGGAGGAAAAAAAGAAACTGTTCTTGGTATTCAACGAAAAAAATCCACTTGGGCAGGAAGATTTTATCCGTCTTAAGGATCAGACTCGCTCCCGTTTACAGGTTCTGGCGGCGGACAGAGGCATGAGCGGCGTATTGCAGGATATCCCCATCATGCGAGTTAATGCAGCGCGGGCACTGAAAGGAAAACTTTCTGGTCAACAGGGCCTTGTCAATAATAGTGGTTGTCCGGAGCTGGAAACTGCGCTAAACGACTTTATTGGCAGCATTGACCTGAATGATGTAAATCAACGGTTAGCCAATACTTTACAGACTTTTTTGAGTGATTTTCTGGCTCAGTTGTCTAATTCGAGCAGCAGTGACATGGTGCGCAAATATGACGAACTACTCAAGCGCCTAGTTAAAGATCAGAATCATTGCCGTCACGAAGTGTCAAACCAGATAAGCCGCAGTAGCAAACAAGTTTATGAGCGTAGCAAGAGTGCAATTCGGCAAGATCCCTCACAATCTCAGCCTATCATCGAACAGATCTATCAAGAGGCTTCCTCTCAGGTGGTACTCAGCCTTGAGGATGAGCTGAATTACCTCGTTTCCAGCTTCAGAGACGAGATCGAGATTTTGGAAGCTGCGCTCGACAGGGAACAACTAAATCTTAACAGCAAAGCCGATATTCCCTCATTCACCGAACAACACGATGCATCAAGAGCGCCTCGTGAGAGCGTGTTCTCACGTATTGATGGTGACATGATTGGTCAAGGGTTTAAGACGTTGAGCGGGGCGGCAAAACCGGAGCATATCATTTCAGCTCTCAAGCTCACTAAAGAGTGGTTTCCTTCACTCATGAAGGGGGTCGGGCCAAAAACAATGGAAAAAATTGGTGCTAAAGTCGTTGGAAAATACATCCCCTATGTCGGTACGGGCATTACCGTGCTGATGTCCATGTGGGATCTCTATCAAGGTGACCCCGCGAACAAGCAAATGCAGGATCAATATGAGCAAATGCAGCGCGAACGTGAACGCTTCGAGCGGGAAGTAGAAGATATTGCTCAAAATCTCAGCAGTCAGTTTGATATGGAGATGCGCACAATTGTTCGTGCTGAACTTGATCCTCGATTTACTCAGATGAGTGAAAAATTGGAAACCTCACTCACTGCCGCCAGCGGGCAGGATAATGCGATCCGGGCTACCACATTGGCTGCACAGGATCTCCTTACTCGTCTGCAAGTAGCTTGAATTGCCATGCAACCAGTATTGACCCCATTTCCCTGCTCCGCCTGTGGTCAGTGCTGTCGTAGGGTGAGTGAGAGCCCTCAAACTGTTTTCCTGGATGCTGGTAATGGTGTCTGCCGTTATTTCAACGAGCAGAGCCATAATTGCACAATCTATGCAAATCGTCCCCTCGTCTGTCGAGTGGAAGACTACTATCGTGTCAAGTTGGCGGAGGTAATTTCTTGGGATGAGTTTGTTAAGATCAACGTGGAAATCTGTCTGCGCCTCCAACAATGACTGGCATAGATGAACAAGAATAAAAATGAGTGATATTGTAGTGTCTAATGCCAGTCAGGCCTGACTGGCATTGTTTTATGGGCTTTTTTCACACAATATTTCTATTGTTCCTACTGTGGGAGTATTTGCAAATCCGCGCTCTTGAGCTTGAAGGTGCAACCTTGCTTGATCAGCTCGTCCCGGTTGGCCAGCACCAGCGGGTAGAGCAAGGGATGTTGTTGGTGTTCACCGTTATAGCTCACCTGCATCCGTTCCAATGCGTAATGTACTAAGGGGATCCGTTGGCTGATCAATAGCAGGTTCTCAGTCATGGCATAGTCTCTGGCAATAATGGCCTGTTGTCCTTCACTGAGCCCGGGATTGGGAACGACTACCGCAGTCATGCTGAACGTATTGCTGGGGTGGGATGAGCGAGTGCGGCTTGTTTACTGTCTGCTGGTGGGGGCTTTCTACATGGGGAGCCTTTCAGGCTCGAGTGAGGTTGTTTGAATTCTTCAGCAAGTGATTTAAATATAACAGGAAAATGAACTTCTGCAGTTTATGCCCACGAACTTCTGCATGTGGTGTTTCAAATATGAAACAGCTGGACGGGTCTGGCTTGGTTTTATTACGGAAAAAACGTACGGCAAAAACGGATGAAATCCTGTCGGTTAAGTTGCTCAGTCGAAGAGTGTTACTATCTGTAGCAATGCCCCTCAAATTTCACCACGTCCCAGTTGTGTACCACTCTCATCAGCGTTAGAGCCATAAACCTTTATAAATCAGGTCATTAAAAAAGACATATTGCAAAACGTGGAAATAGAAGGTGGGCTCAATGCCGGATTGTGCTGTTTTGCTCATAAGTTCCGAGATAGGGTGTCCGGGATGGCGACGGCGCCAAAGTACCTGAGTGAGCGGTGCCCTGCACCACAATTGCCTGCATGGTAAACCATAGCGCAGGCAGAACGAAGGGCAGCTCGTCTGGCTGCTGGTTTATTGGGCTGATTGTTGTGGTGTCATTTGGCGATGTCTCTTACTTTTTGCTCCACCTGATGGGCAATAGCTTGAATATGTGCCAGTTCCAGTGTGCCTACTCTCAACTGGGGCAAGACTTTGGGTAGTGCGGCTGCACTGACGACATAGGGGGCGGTCGTCTTTTGACACAATTCGATATACCAGCCGGGTAGCACCAGGATCCCGCCCACCGGCACATCTGTACCCGTGGCGCTATTGAGCCAGTTACGCACCGAGGTAACGCTGCGCCTAACCTGATCCAGCGGTTCGGTTTCTACATGATTTGGGAAGTGCAGCACATTGTTTTCCACCCTTACCTTGAACTGCCTGGTACCGTCATTGATGGGTTTGGATCGCCCCTTGGTTTCGACAACGAAGACGCCATTGGGGGAAATTATCAGGTGGTCGATGTTGAACCCATCGAACGGAATATCGTGATAGACCCGATAGGGGTGATCCTTGGGCCTGACTAGGTATTCGAGCTCCTGACCGACGGCCAGCTCACAGGCATAGCCGAGTTTCAGATGCTGTAGGCGTCGGATGACCTGATAGGTGCGATAGGAGAAGTAGCTAAAGGCACCTGCTGCCATTACCCCGAAAATGACTAGTTGGTTGAGTGATACCCGAGTGCCGTCGAGGGTGTTTTGCAACAATGCCAGCAGGGCGACCATGAGCAGCATCAAGGGGGTCATCAATATGAGGCCGAAGAGATCGATCCGCTGATCATCAATTTGCTCTTGCAGGGTATGGCCTGCCGGCCTGAGCAGATCCCGGGTCAAAGGGCTGGTGTGATGCCGTTTGTACCTCTTCATGATAAACGTCATGGCGCCAATCAGTAAAAATAAGGGACCCAAAAAGAGCAGGGCAATAGCCAGAATCGAGGTGACCACAGAGGGGAGTTCCATTCCATCTCCTTGAAATGCGACAGACAACGAAATTATTACCGAACAATCCCTATGCGGAAGTCTCTTTTTCGCTTGCACAGAGGGTTGCAAGGGAAGGATCGAGGTCAGAAGGCAGATAGTGCTTGCTGCTATTGGTATCAGACCATGCTCTCCCCCGTCGAGGTGACAGGCTGCCTGCTTAAAGGAGGGCAGTTTGCCGCCTTGCCGGCAGATCCCGGGTAAAAGAATGCCAGTCGGTGTCGACTGGCATGCAAGGTATGGCCTGACAGATGCCCGGCGTCGGGATCAGAGCAGGTCTTCCAGTTGATACTTCTTGAGCAGCTGGTCGAAGGTGCCATCCGCCTTGACGCTCTCGATGGCGGCATCGAACTGGCCCTTGAGCTTGTCATCGTTTTTACGCAGGGCCACCGCCACTCCTTCCCCGAGGATCTTGTCCTGGGTGCCGTTGAACTGTGGGCCGACGAAGGCGAATTGCTTGCCCATCTCCTTGTCGAGGAAACCGACCTTCAACTGCACCATGTTGCCGAATGTGTAGTCGGCTCGGCTGGACTGCAGATCCAGCATGGGGGACTGGGCGTTGACGTAGCGCTTGATCTTGGCCACGTCACCGTAGCGGGCCGTGATGAAGTTGTCCTGGGGCGTGCCCTCCTGCACCGCTATCACCTTGTCCTTGAAGTGCTCAGGGGTGTCGGCAAAGTCGGTCGCCTTGTCGCTGCGTCCCACGAAGCGGTTCTGCATCATGTAGTAGACCTGGCTGAAAGCGACCTTCTGGCGCCGCTCGTCCGTGATGTTCATGGAGGACATGATAGCGTCGTACTTGCGCACCTGCAGGCCGGGGAGCAGGGCATCCCAGGGCTGGTTGATCACCTCGCACTCCGTCTTCATGGCCTCACACAGGGCATAGGCCAGATCTACTTCGAAGCCGCCGAGCTTGCCGCTGCTGTCGACCATTTCGAAGGGAGGGTAGGTGGCGTCGGTGGCTATCACCAGGGGTTTGGCGGCGGCCTGGCCGGCGGTGGCCAGGGCCACCAGCATCATTGCGGTATTGAATTTCATGGTCATTCCCTTGCAGTTGTGGCGTCTGTGGCGTCATGCCAATGGTCGTGAAGGATGCCGGCTTCAGATGCCGACGGCTATCTTGCGATGGGTGAGGGCAGGCAGCTGGCTGCGCACCAGGCGCTGGGCCGCCAGATCCAGGGTGGCGATGGCCATGCCCTGACCCTCCTCTACCTGGGCCAGCACCCGGCCCCAGGGATCGATGATCATGCTGTGGCCGAAGGTGCGGCGCCCGCCGGGGTGCTCACCTCCTTGGGCTGAGGCCAGCACGAAGGCCAGATTCTCCACCGCACGGGCCCGCAGCAGCAGCTCCCAGTGCGCCAGCCCGGTGGTATGGGTGAAGGCCGCGGGCAGGGCGATGAAATCGGGGGCAGGGCTCAGGCGAAATAGCTCGGGAAAGCGCAAGTCGTAGCAGATCCCGACGCGCAGCACCCCCCAGGGCAGGGGATGACTCACCACCTCCCGGCCCGGGCTCATGGTCGCGGCCTCGTCATACTGCTCCTGCACGGTGCAAAAGCCAAACAGGTGCAGCTTGTCGTAGCGGCTCACGAGCTCCCCTTTCGGGTCGATGAGCAGGCTGCTGTTGTGCATCTTGCCGGGCTCATCGCTTTCAAGGGGCAGGGTGCCTGCCAGGATCCAGAGGTGAAGCTCCCGTGCCAGTTCCTGGGCCCAGGCCAGCAGAGGGTGATCGCTCACGGGGGCGGCCAGGGCAACCCGTGCCCGCTCGTCGGCAGGCATCAGGTAGAAGTACTCGGGCAGCAGGGCCAGCTCGGCCCCTTGGGCCGCGGCCCGGCGCAGCAGCGCCTCGGCCTGGGTCAGGTTGTGGTCGAGAGTATCCCCGGACACCATCTGCAGGACGGCAACGCGTACTGAGTCCATGGTGCCTCCTAGACGCCGCACAGGCGCTCGGCGCCCGCCAGCAGGGTGTCGTCATCCTTGGAGAAGGAGAGGCGGATGACCCGCTGATCCGTGCCGTCGTGATAGAAGGCGGAGACCGGAATGGTGGCGACCCCGTGATCTCGGATAAGGCGCTGCACGAAGAGGCTGTCCGGTTCGTCGCTTACCCGCTCGTAGCTCGCCAGCATGAAGAAGCTGCCGGCGGAGGGGAGCAGGGTAAAGCGCGATTCCGCCAGGGCCGAGACCAGCAGGTCCCGCTTGCGCTGGTAGAAGGCTGCCAATCCCTGGTAGTGGGCCGGTTGCTGCAACAGGTGGGCGAAGCCGTACTGCATGGGGGTGTCGGCGGCGAACATGGCGAACTGGTGCACCTTGCGGATCTCCTCCATCAGGGGGCGGGGCGCCACGCAGTAACCCACCCGCCAGCCGGTGACGTGGAAGGTCTTGCCGAAGGAGAAGACGGCGACTGAGCGTTCCACCAGCTCCGGATAGCGGATCACGCTCTGGTGCAGGGCGCCGTCGAACACCACGTGCTCGTACACCTCGTCCGAGAGGATCAGGATGTCGGTGCCGCGCACCAGGCGGGCCAGGTGTTCCTGATCCCCTGCCTGCCAGACGGTGCCGGTGGGGTTGTGGGGGGTGTTGAGCACTATCATGCGGGTGCGGGGGGTGATGCGGGCCGCCACTTCATCCCAGGGGATGGCGAAATGGGGTGCCTTGAGGGCGATCACCACAGGAGTAGCCCCCTGCAGCTGGATCATGGGGCGGTAGCTGTCAAACGCCGGCTCGAACATGATCACCTCGTCCCCCGGGTGCACCAGAGCTGTGATGGCGCAGAACAGGGCCTCGCTGGCGCTGGCGGTGATGGTGACTTCCTCGCCGGCGTCATAGTGGTGGCCATAGCTGGTCCCTATCTTGGCCGCCAGTTGCTCGCGCAGGGCGGGCAGCCCCGTCATGGGGGCATACTGGTTCTCCCCGGCCAGCATGGCCTCGTGAGTCACCCGGATGAGCTCGGGATCGCAGGGGAAGCTCGGCGCCCCCTGGGAGAGGTTGATGCTGGGATGGCGGGCGGCCAGATCCCCGATCACGCTGAAGATGGTGGTACCCACCTGGGGCAGTTTGCTGACAATGCGGGGGGAAGACATGACGTCGTCACCTGAGTGTTTGAAAGATGTCCCTTTTTAGTCCTCGCTCTCTTGCCGGACAACGGATTATTCGGCATGTTATGCATGAGTTTTTCTCAAGCATGGAGGCTTGTATGTTGTCCAGCCAACCCCGCAGCCAGTTGCCCCTGTATGGCTTGCAGGTTTTCGAGTGTTCTGCCCGCCACCTGAGTTTTACCCTGGCCGCTGACGAGCTGTGCGTGAGCCAGGGGGCGGTGAGCAAGCAGATTGCCCAGCTGGAGGCCCGCCTCGGCCACCTGCTCTTCGTACGAGGTACCCGTTGCCTGGCCCTGACCCCGGCCGCCGAGCGCCTGCTGCCCTTCGTCCGTGAGGGGCTGGCCCGCATAGGGGAGGGGCTCTGCGCCCTGCAAACCCTGCCCCACGAGCAGGCCATCAGCATCAAGGTCCCTTCCTGCGCCAGCCGCTGGTTGCTGCGACGGTTGCAGGACTTCGAGGGGGAGGCAGTCGAAGTGCGCGGCAGTCACAGCCACGGCATCGATTTCTCCCGCGAGCCCTTCGATCTCGCCATCGTCTATCAATCCTGTCTGGCGCGCTATCCCCACAGTCAGCCCCTGTTTCGGGAGCGGCTGACCCCGGTCTGTGCCCCCGCCTTTGCCACCAAGCACCGTTTGTTCGAGCGCACCATAGAAGAGCTGCCCCAGCTGCCCCTGCTCCATGCCAGCGCCGATCGGCGGGATTGGCGCAACTGGTTTGCCGCCTTCATCGCCACCCCCTGGCAGCCCCAGGGAGGCCAGCTGTTCGATACCCTGGACTTGGCGATGAATGCCGCTTTGCAGGGATTCGGCCTCTCCCTCGGGGATCCCTCCATAGTGGCCGAGGAGCTGGAGAGCGGTGCCCTGGTAGCCCCCTTTGCCCCGGTGCTCAGCACGGATCACGAGTATGCCCTGGTTGCCCGTCCCAACAGCCAGCGCCAGGGAGTGCAGCGGGTCTGTCACTGGCTGCTGGAGAGCCGCGACCATCCCTGATCGCCGTCAGTTCCTTCCCTGACAGGGTGACATCTGTCTGCCCCATCAAAAAAGCAACAGCCCCGCTGGCGGGGCTGTTGTCATGCTGGTGGCTGCTGGCCTTAGAAGTGGGTCAGTGGCAGATCTTGTAGTAGACCTCGTTCCAGCGAAGCGTCTCTTTGAGTTCGGGGATGCGGGTGTGCTCGTCAATCACCACGAACTCTATGCCCATGATGTCGGCGAAGGTGCGCAGCTGCTCTATGTCTACCGACTGGGTGAACACAGAGTGGTGGGCGGCGCCCGCCAGGATCCAGGCCTCGGCGCTGGTCTGAAGGCTCGGCAGGGGCTTCCACAGGGCGCTCGCCACCGGCAATTTCGGCATGGCCTCTGGCAAGTCCACCACCTCCAGCTGATTGACCACCAGCCGGAAGCGATTGCCCATGTCGATGAGGCTGGCGTTGACCGCCTTGCCGGCTGGCGCCGCGAACAGCAGACGGGCAGGGTCGGCCTTCTTGCCGATCCCCAGATGCTGGGCATCCAGAACGGGTTTGTCGGCGGCGATGGAGGGGCACACCTCCAGCATGTGGGATCCCAGTACCAGGTTGTTGCCCGCCTCCAGGTGGTAGGTGTAGTCCTCCATGAAGGAGGTGCCGCCAGCAAGGCCTGCCCCCATCACCTTGATGGTGCGCAGCAGGGCCGCCGTCTTCCAGTCCCCTTCGGCCCCGAAGCCGAAGCCTTGTTGCATCAGGCGCTGGCAGGCCAGCCCCGGCAACTGGTGCAGGCCGTAGAGATCCTCGAAGGTGGTGGTGAAGGCGCCAAAACCGCCCTCGGTGAGGAATTTCTTCATCCCCAGCTCCTGGCGCGCCGCCTCGTAGAGGGACGCGCGCAGTGGCCCACCTGCTTGCACCGCCTCGGTCAGGATATAGCTCTGTTCGTACTCGGCCAGCAGCGCCTCGATATCGGCGGCGGGCACGGCATCGATGATCTTCACCAGATCGCCGACCGGGTGATAGTTGACCTGATAGCCGAACTGGATCTGGGCTTCAATCTTGTCGCCTTCGGTGACGGCCACGTTACGCATGTTGTCGCCAAAGCGGGCGATTTTCATGTGGCGGCTGTCGTGAATGGCGGCGGCGATGCGCATCCAGTTGCCGATCTTGCTCCTGGCTTCCTCATCCTGCCAGTGGCCGACCACCACTGTGCGTGGCAGTCGCAGGCGGGCCCCCATGAAACCGAACTCGCGCCCGCCGTGGGCGGTCTGGTTCAGGTTCATGAAGTCCATGTCGATCTCGCTCCAGGGCAGATCGCGGTTGAACTGGGTGTGAAATTGCAGCAGAGGCTTTTGCAGCTGACTCAGGGCCGGGATCCACATCTTGGCGGGGGAGAAGGTGTGCATCCACACCATGAGCCCGACGCATTGCTCGCTGTGGTTGGCATCGCGAGCGACGCTGCTTATTTCATCGAGGGTAGTGCCGGTGGGCTTGAGCACTATCTTGATGGGCAGCCCGGCCCCCTCGTTGAGTTGGCTGGTCATGGTATGGGCATGATCGGCGACCTGCTTCAAGGTGGTCGCGCCATACAGGTGCTGGCTGCCGACCAGAAACCACACTTCCAGCTGTTTCATAAATTCCATGATCTTGTCCTCTTGATTGATTAAGTCTCGGTCTGGCCGTAATAGGCGTGCTTGCCATGTTTGCGCTGGTAGTGTTTCTCCAGCAGGTAGTCTGGCAGGGCGTGCGCCTCTGGGTTTATCTGGCCGGTGAGCCACGCCATGCGCGCCACCTCTTCCAGCACAACGGCGTTGTGCACCGCCTCATCCGCATCCTTGCCCCAGCTGAAGGGGCCGTGGTTGGCCACCAGCACCCCCGGCATGGTGAGAATGGGGGTCTGTTTGAGGGTCTCGACGATGAGATGACCGGTCAGCCCCTCGTAATCCTCTTCGACCTCCCTCGGGGTGAGCAGACGGGAGCAGGGGATCTCGCCGTTGAAATAGTCGGCCTGGGTGGTGCCAAAAATCGGGATGGCGCGGCACGCCTGGGCCCAGGCGGTGGCGTGGGTGGAGTGGGTGTGCACCACGCCGCCGAGTTCAGGGTAAGTGCGATAGAGCACCAGGTGGGTGGCAGTGTCGGAAGAGGGGCGCAGGGCCCCCTCCACCTGTCTGCCGGTGAGATCCAGCACCACCAGGTCCTCAAGCTGCATCTTGTCGTAACTGACGCCGCTCGGTTTGATGACCACCAGACCCCGCTCCCTGTCGATGCCGCTCACGTTGCCCCAGGTGAAGGTCACCAGATGATGGCGCGGCAGATCCAGGTTGGCGGTCAGCACCTGCTCTTTGAGCGCTTTGAGGTTCATGCCAGTGCTCCCTGGTTGTAGAGGGGCTCGGCGGCATGGCTCCATTGAAGGTAACGCTGATAGAGCCGCTCATATTCGGTGACCCGCTCAGGGTGTGGCTGGTGGGTGCGCTCCACGGCGCTCGCCATGTCCCGCTGGGCATCAGCCACATCGGTGTAGATACCGGCCGCCACGGCGGCAAAGATGGCCGCCCCCAGGGCGCAGCACTGATCCGATGCCACCACCTGGATGGGGCGATTCATCACGTCGGCGCAGGTCTGCATCACAGTCGTTGATTTGCGGGCGATGCCGCCGAGCGCGATCACCTGGTCCACCGGCACCTGTTGGCTAGTCATGCACTCCATGATGCTGCGGGCACCGAAGGCGGTGGAGGCAACCAGAGCGCCGAACAAGTCGGGCGCATCCGTGCCGAGGTTGAGCCCGGAGACTGTGCCCTGCAGGCGCTGGTTGGCGTAAGGGGTGCGGCGTCCGTTGAACCAGTCGAGCACCACCGGCAGGTGAGCAAGGTCACGCTGCTGATCCCAGGCGGCGGCCAGGCTTGGCAACAGCTGCTGCTTGTGGGCCTCGATGGCGGTATAGAGCTCCGGATACTGAGCGGCGAGCCGGTCCAGCGGCCAGCTCAACTGGCGCTGATACCAGGCGTAGATGTCGCCGAACGCCGATTGTCCCGCCTCCAGTCCCACCCTGCCCGGCACCACGCTGCCATCCACCTGGCCGCAGATCCCGGCAATCGCACGATCGCCTATGGTGGCTTCGTCCGCGATCAGGATGTCGCAGGTAGAGGTGCCTATCACCTTGACCAGCGCATTGTTGCCGGCCCCGGCCCCGACCGCGCCCATGTGGCAGTCGAAGGCGCCGCCTGCCATCACCACCTCGCAGGAGAGGTGCAGCCGCTCTGCCCATTCGGGCGTCAGGGTGCCGACCGGCAGATCGGCGGTCCAGCTGTCGGTAAAGAGCGGGAAGTCGAGATCCTGGGTCAGCAGCGGATCCAGCGCATTGAGAAAATCAGCGGCTGGCAGGCCGCCCCAGCTCGGGTGCCAGAGGGACTTGTGGCCGGCGGAGCAGCGCCCGCGCTTGATATTGGCAGGGGCCTGGGTGCCGCTCAGGATGGCGGGTACCCAGTCGCACAACTCGACCCAGTTGCAGGCGGCGGCGCGCACCGCAGCATCGCTGCGGGAGACGTGCAGTATCTTGGCCCAGAACCACTCGGAGGAGTAGATGCCGCCGATATAGCGGCTGTAGTCGGGAAACCGGCCGCCGTGGCAGAGCGCCGTGATGGCCTCGGCCTCCTCGATGGCGGTGTGATCCTTCCACAACACGAACATAGCGTTCGGGTTGTCGGCGAACTCCGGGCGCAGGGCCAGCACTCGCCCTTCCTCATCGATGGGGGCCGGCGTCGAGCCGGTGCTGTCCACCCCTATGCCGCGCACGGCGGTTCGCTGGGCGGGGGTGAGCTGACTCACCACCGCCACCACCGCCTGCTCCATGGACTCCAGATAGTCGAGGGGGTGGTGGCGGAACTGGTTGGTGACCGGCTGGCAGTAGTGGCCGGCCTGCCAGCGTGGGTAATAGACGACATGGGTCGCGAGTTCAGCGCCGTCGTGGCAACGCACGGCGAGTGCCCTGACCGAATCGCTGCCGAAGTCGAGTCCTATGACGATGTGCTCGGACTTGGGGTGCTCAGACATATGTGCTCCTGACCATCAATGAAGGGGTAACAGGGAGGAACCATAGGAGATGCACAGAGCGGACGGTTAGCCATTGGCTGCTGGAAATATGGATTTAAACGCTGTCAGTGCAAGAGGGTGACGACCCTCCTGAATTTGATATGTGACTATTTTGCTAAATATATAGACAAAATGGCTGCAATTTCATGGCGTGATCCTGCTCTCCATTTTTTCATGTGAAAACGATTACAACTTGGTTCGCTCATCTAGCGACAACAATAACATCATGTTTGAACGTGCTTTTATGCGGCTACGGAGTGAATCAACTGAACAGCCGCACTTCGTTGATACATGGATTGATAGAACAGTTGGAGACACTCGCATGAACAAAATAGTTAAAAGCATGATTGCAGTAGGGTTTGCCCTCGGTATAGCAAATTCTGCTTTCTCTGCTGAGGCATTGAAGCTGGGCTACCTGGTCAAGCAGCCGGAGGAACCCTGGTTCCAGACCGAATGGACCTTTGCCGACAAGGCCGGCAAGGATCTCGGTTTTGATGTCATCAAGATTGCCGTGCCCGATGGCGAGAAGACCCTCAATGCCATCGACAGCCTGGCGGCCAACGGCGCCAAGGGCTTTGTCATTTGCACTCCTGATCCCAAGCTGGGCTCGGCCATCATGGCCAAGGCCAACAGCATGGGGCTGAAAGTCATCACGGTGGACGATCAGTTCGTCAACGCCAAGGGCAAGCCCATGGAAAATGTGCCACTGGTGATGATGGCCGCCACCAAGATAGGGGAACGCCAGGGGCAGGAGCTCTACAAGGAGATGCAAAAACGCCAGTGGGACGTGAAGGCGACAGGGGTGCTTGCCATCACGGCCGATGAGCTGGATACCGCCCGTCGCCGGGTTGAGGGTTCTCTGAGCGCGCTCAAGGCCGCCGGTTTCCCCGATGCCCAGATCTATCGTGCGCCGACCAAGGCCAATGACATTCCGGGGGCACTGGACGCCGCCAACTCCATGCTGGTGCAGCATCCCGAGGTGAAGAACTGGCTCATCGTCGGCATGAATGACAACACTGTGCTCGGCGGCGTGCGCGCCACCGAAGGGCAGGGCTTCAAGGCCGGGAACGTCATCGGTATCGGCATCAATGGGGTGGACGCGGTGAACGAGCTGTCCAAGTCCAGCGCCACCGGTTTCCTCGGCTCTCTGCTGCCAAGCCCGGATGTGCACGGCTACAAGAGCATCCAGATGCTCCATGACTGGGTGGTCAATGACGTAGAGCCGGCCAAGTTCACCGAAGTGACCGACGTTGTGCTCATTACCCGCGACAACTTCAAGGTCGAGCTGCAGAAAAAAGGTCTGTGACAGGCGCGGTTTAACCCCTGACATCTCTACAGGCATGACGCAAAACCGCCCATGCCTGTTACCTGGAGTAAACACATGGATCAGTCAGTTCCTTATCTGGAGTTTTGCGGCATCAGCAAGGAGTTTCCTGGCGTCAAGGCGCTGCAAAACGTCTCCTTTTCCTGTCACCGGGGCACAGTGCATGCGCTGATGGGCGAAAACGGCGCGGGCAAATCCACCCTGCTCAAGATCCTGAGCGGCTTTCAGGCCCCCACCACAGGGGTGGTGAAGCTGGATGGCCAGGAGAGGGTGTTTCAAAACACGGTCGATGCGCTGGAGAGCGGGATCGCCATCATTTACCAAGAGTTGCATCTGGTCCCCGAGATGACCATCGCCGAGAACATCTATCTGGGCCAGCTGCCCACTCGGCACGGTGTCATCGATCGGGAAAAACTGTACCGGGATGCGACCAGACAGCTGGCGCGCCTCGGCATGGATGTGTCGCCCGAGACGCCGCTGAAGTACCTGTCGCTGGGCCAGTGGCAGATGGTGGAGATCGCCAAGGCTCTGACCCGGGATGCGCATATCATCGCCTTTGATGAGCCGACCAGCAGCTTGTCGTCCCGCGAGATAGAGCAGCTGTTTCGGGTCATTCGCCAGCTGCGCGATGAGGGCAAGGTCATCTTGTATGTCTCCCATCGCATGGACGAGATCTTCGAGTTGTGTGATGCCATCACCGTTTTCAAGGATGGCCAGTTCGTGCGCACCTTTGACGCTATGGCAGAGGTCAGCCGGGATCTGCTGGTCAAGACCATGGTGGGACGCGAGCTGACGGATATCTATGGCTACAGCCCTCGTCCATTGGGGGACGTTGGCTTGCAGGTCAGCAACCTGATGGGACCCGGGTTGAAGGCACCCATTTCGTTTGAAGTGAAACGCGGCGAGATCCTCGGCATTTTCGGTCTGGTGGGCGCCGGTCGCAGCGAGCTGATGAAGCTGATTTTTGGTGCCGACAAGATGGTGTCCGGCGAGATTTCGGTGTTCGGCAAGCCGGTACCCATCCGCAATCCCATCGATGCCATTCACAGCGGCATCATGCTCTGTACCGAGGACAGAAAGGCCCTTGGCATCATCCCCATCCACTCGGTGCAGGAAAACATCAATATCAGCGCCCGGCGCCACAAGGCGTGGGGAGGCTTCTGGATCAACCAGAAATGGGAAGACGAGAACGCACGGCTGCGGATCCGCGACATGCGGGTCAAGACCCCGTCTCCTCATCAAGCCATCATGAACCTCTCCGGCGGCAACCAGCAGAAGGCCATTCTGGGCCGCTGGCTCTCCGAAGACATGAAGGTGATCTTGCTCGACGAGCCGACCCGCGGCATCGACGTCGGGGCAAAAAATGAAATCTACAACGTGATTTACGATCTGGCCAAGGTAGGTATTGCCGTCGTGGTGGTCTCGAGTGAGCTGCCGGAGGTACTGGGCATTGCGGATCGGATCATGGTCATGCGGGAAGGGGTGATCGCAGGGGAGCTTTCCCACCATGACGCCAATGAAGTCAAGGCGCTGAACCTGGCCATGCCGGCCCGTTGACAACCCATGACAGCGATGTAACAGCATCCGGAATAATCAGGAGAAATACCATGACAACAACGACTTCTGTCGGTCAGGCCGCGACTGTCTCGGCGGCCACCGGCACCAGAGTGCAACTGGCTCGAGTGTGGGATCAATACGGGATGCTGGTGATCTTCGCCATCCTGTTCCTGCTGGCCTGCGTGCTGATCCCCAACTTTGCCAGCCTGATCAACATGCGTGGCTTGGGCCTTGCGGTCTCCATGTCCGGCATGGTGGCCTGCGGCATGCTGTTCTGCCTCGCCTCCGGTGAATTCGACATGTCGGTCGGCTCGGTCGTCGCCTGTTCCGGCGTGGCCTGCGCCGTGGGGATCAACGCCACCGAGAGCATCACTGTCGGCATCCTGGCCGGCATGTCGGTCGGCGTCCTGTTTGGCCTCATCAACGGCATAGTGGTGGCCAAGTTCAAGATCAATGCCCTGATCACCACGCTGGCAACCATGCAGATGGCGCGCGGGGTGGGCTACATCATCTCGGACGGCAAGGCGGTCGGTATAGTGGAGGAGGGCTTCTTCGAACTTGGCAGCTCAGCCCTGCTGGGGATCCCGACGCCTATCTGGCTGACGGCGCTGTGCTTCGTGCTGTTTGGCCTGCTGCTCAACAAGACCACCTTTGGCCGCAATACCCTGGCGATGGGGGGCAATGAAGAGGCCGCCCGGCTGGCGGGGGTCAACGTGGTGCGCACCAAGATCATCATCTTCACCATGACGGGGCTGATCGCCTCGATTGCAGGGATCATTCTCGCCTCCCGCATGACCTCCGGGCAGCCCATGACCTCCATCGGCTTCGAGTTGGTGGTCATCTCGGCCTGCGTGCTGGGAGGGGTCTCCATGAAGGGGGGCATTGGCAAGATCTCCTACATCATCGCCGGTGTGTTGATCCTGGGTTTGATGGAAAATGCGATGAATTTGCTCAACATATCCCCGTTCGCCCAGTACGTGGTGCGTGGCTTGATCCTGCTCGCCGCCGTCCTGTTCGACCGCTACAAGCAGGTGCGCAAGGCACGAGTCTGACCCTGGTTTTCTCACGCCATCTCAGGCCAGCATCTCGCTGGCCTTGTTGTCTGGACCTCCCCCGGCGCGCAGCAGACCCGACTGTGAGCCAGTTCAATAAATTCACACTGCGCTGGCCGTCAGATAGCGTGTTCCCAAAGCGAGTCTCTACAATGGCCCATGCCGATTTTTTTACCCAAGCGCTTTTTTGTGCCATGTCATCAATGCAAAAAGAGAAGCCAAAACAACTCAATCCCCTGTTGCCCGGATATGCCTTCGATGTCTTCCTCGTCTCTGGCATGACACCTATCGAGCAACACAGCCCGCTCGACTTCATCATCGACCGACCTGGTGGCATGAAGGGGTTCATCGTCAACTTGACCATCAAGGGCAAGGGGCAGATCTTTCAGGGTGATCAGGCGTTCACGGTGGAGCCAGGCGACTTGCTGCTCTTCCCGCCCGCGGCCGTGCACCATTACGGCCGGGCACCGGATGCCCGGGAGTGGTATCACCGCTGGGTTTATTTCCGGCCAAGAGCCTATTGGGCCGACTGGCTCAAGTGGCCGCGGGCGGTTGCCAATGTGGGGCGTCTGAATCTGGCAGACGGTCAATTGCTCGATGAGTTTGATGCGCTGTTTCTCGATATCGAAGAGACCCACAAGCAGCTGAGGCCCATGTCGGAGCAACTGGCAATGAACCTGTTGGAGCGGCTGCTCATCCGTTGTTACGAGGCGTCCTCCCTGACGGAATATCCCGCCATTGATCACAGGGTTCACGAGGCGTGCCAGATCCTGAGCGACTCGCTTTCGGCTGAGATATCGGTCGAGGCGTTGGCCGAGCAGGTGTTTTTGTCTCCTTCGCGGCTGGCTCACCTGTTTCGCGAGCAAGTGGGGGTGAGCATAGTACGTTGGCGCGAAGATCAGCGGATCATGCGGGCCAAGCTCCTGTTGCAGACCACGCCCATGTCGGTCGCCGCCATTGGCCAGCAGGTGGGGTATGACGATCAGCTCTACTTCTCACGGGTGTTCAAGAAACGGGTCGGTGTCAGCCCGACCGAATATCGCAAATGCGCCACCCCGCTCTGACAGGGGGATTGCAGACAGAGGCGAGGCGCCAGCCAGGCGTCATCAGTGTCGTAGATGACAGATCAGGCCAGTTTTTCGAAGGTTGTACTGGCCCCCGGGAAGAGGGCCAGTGAAGGGGCTGACTTGCTCAGCGCTGGCGGGCCTTGAATCTGGGATTGCTCTTGCAGATCACGAACAGCTTGCCGCGGCGACGGACAATCTGGCAATCCGGGTGGCGAGACTTGGCTGATTTGAGGGAGGAGAGCACTTTCATGACTTGTCTTTTCCTTTGTTGAAGAATTGGCCGAAACGTTGACCAAAGCGGGCGACCTGACCCTCCTTGCCGATCTGCTTCTGCTTGCCGGTATAGAAGGGGTGCGAGGCACTGGAGACATCCAGGGTCACATAGGGATAGGTCTTGCCGTCTTCCCACAATTTGGTGCGATCTGTCTTGAGGGTGGAACCCACCAGAAAATAGGTGTTGGCGGTCAGATCGTGAAACAGGACCTGACGGTATTCGGGGTGAATGTTGGGGCGCATGATACTCGCTCTATGAATTGGTATGTTATCTTATAACAATCAAATCATGCTCCTGTTGAGAATGAATATCAACTATTTTTTAGGGCGCTATCAGGGTAGATGAAGGGGGCATGGAGCATAAAACGGGCGGGTATGAGCCGCCCGGGAGCAGGAAAACCGGTTATCTGCGACGTCACTGCAACTTTGATTGAAGGCCTGCTTGGGGAAGCAGATAATCCCTCCTTTACTTTTGATTTTTACTGTATAAAAATACAGTTATAAATCATGGAGACTTATCCTATGCGTCTGGAAATCATCATCGACAAGAAACATCAGATCCCTACCACCACCATGGAGGCGCTGCGTCAGGAGTTGCTCAAGCAGCTGGGCGAGAAATTCCCCGACCTGCATGTGCGGGTCGCGCCGGGCGGCGCCATGGCGATGACGGTCAGCCGGGCCAGCAAGGAAGACAAAGAGCTGGCGGAGGCCATGGTGCAGGAGGTGTGGGAGAATGCCGACAGCTGGATGCCGGAAAACGCCGCCTCCTGAGGCCCGATGGCTACCGCGTGAGTGTAAATAAGGCAGGCAGGCCTGAAACCGGATTATCGGATCAAATGAAACGCAGCTCTGGGCTGCGTTTTCTGTATCCGTATCTGGCTATGTTACGACTCGCACTGTTTAGCCTCTGCTGAAGACAGATACGCTTACAATCCGGCCCACCGTTTGAGGCTGTTGACCTGGACTCTCTGATCGGCCTGGGTTATCTCGCCATTGGCGCGAAGTGCCTTGATGGCGACAGGCAGGGCGGCGCGCACCTCGGCGGCCGTCATGCCGGTGTGAAGGGCAGGGTGATAGGCGAGCTTGAGCAGCACATAGTCGAGTCCGGTGGGGAAGCTGTCGATGCTGTTGTCGTTGAAGATGGAGGGAAACACCTTGTCAGAGTCGTTGGGCAGCCCCATCACCTGGGTGAGCTCTTCCACCACACAGTCGAGAAAACGTCCCTTGGCGCGGCTGTAATCCACGGGAATGATGATGGTGGCGCGCGCTATCTCGTAACGGGCATTGATGGCAAAGTTGGCCATACAGAGCCCTTCCTTGAGCGCCGTCGTGATGGCCGCACCCTGGCCCATGGTCCGTTTGGCCCAGCTCGCCATCCGGGCTCGTTCGGTCATGATGAGTGTGATGTTGGGTTTGTCGTTCACCAGGGTGATGGGGCGGCCTATGATGCCAGCCAGATGCTGGCTCTGGATCTTGACCACTTCGGTTTGCAGCGGTTTGTCGCCAAACTCGTTGATGAGCTTGAGGCGGATGGGCTGTTGCCAGCGGGCAAATCGCACGTTCTGCTCCTCGCCATACTCCCGCTTCATGGCGACTTCGAAAAAGCTGTCGATGAGATACGTATCGTTCTGCCAGCGCTCGGCGGCAGTGAGGGGCAGCGCCAGTAGCTGCGCCATCATGATCCACACTCCCGTCAGCCATCCCTTGAACATGACGGAACGGGGGCGGGGCAACAGGGTGCGGCGAAATGGGATCATGTTTCCTCCTTGAAACGGCTATCGATCAGCGAGCGGCACGCTCAAGGTCACGCCAGGTAAGCCAGAGCCTGAGATCAAACTCCAGTTGATGATAGTCCGGCTCCATGTGTTGACAGAGCTGGTAGAAGGCCTTGTTGTGATCCTTCTCTTTCAGGTGGGCCAGCTCGTGTACCACTATCATCTTCAAAAAGGCAGGGTGGGCCTCCTTGAACAGGGCGGCGATGCGGATCTCGTTCTTGGCCTTGAGCTTGTTGCCTTGCACCCGGCTGACGTAGGTGTGCAGACCGAGGGCATCCTTGATCACGTTGATCTTGCCGTCGAAGATCACCTTGGAAAGGGGCGCCGAGCTTTTGAGGTAGCGATTCTTCAACTCCATGGTGTAACCCAGCAATGCCTTGTCACTCTGGATCAGGTGACTGTCCGGGTAGCGTTTTTCCAGCATATCCCCAAGCTTGCCTGCCGCGATCAGCTGTTGTACCTGGGCCTTGAGCGGGTCTGGATAGCCCCCGAGATAGGTCAGTTCCACCATGGTTTGTCACTCGTCACATCAAAAAGAGCGTCATTGTAGTCATCCCGCGTCGGCTTGGATAGGGCTTGCGCTTGCCCGAAACGGGTCGTGCGCCCAAACAAAAGGGCCGTCACTGCATGCAATGACGGCCCTTTTCGGCGATGGGGCGGGATCAGCGCCTGCGATAGAGGCCCGGATCCACCTCTTCATACTGGCTCACCAGATATTGATAGAAGGCGAGACTGGATGGGGTGGTCGGTTGTTTCAGCTCGTCTGCAATCCGCTCCGGTTTGGCGATGATGAACTTGGGGCTCTGGCGCTTGATGTCGGCCAGCACCCGCTCACGCACATCGTAGGGCGGATTGACATTGGCAAAGAAGAGGTAGGCCGACGCTGGTTGGCGATCGGTCCACAGATAGTATTGCGGCTGAATGCCATCGACCCAGATCTTGTCGGTCGGGCCGGTTTCGGCCTTGATCCGGTCGACCCGCACCTGGGCTGGCGGGTTGAACGGCTTGCCCTTCAGGCTGCCCTCCCAGGCGTTGTTGAGCAACAGGGCCAGCATGGCCAGCGAGGCGAGCCAGGGGGTGGCACTGCGCACATCCCAGGCGCGCCACAGGGGCACCAGGATCAGCACGGGCAAGGCCCACAGCAGGCTGTTGCCGAGCACTTCCCGTACTCGTTCCAGCGACCACTCTTTGGTGCTCCAGCCATAACCGAGCTGCTGGGCCAGCAGCCAGCTGGCAGTCAGCACCACCAGCGAGATGCAGAGCAGGCCGAGACCATCGGCCTGCTGTTCGCTGCGATCCAGCAGACAGGCGAGCGGCAGCAGGGCCAGCGGCAGATAGAGAACGTCGTAGTGATCAAACACATGGCCGGAGACAGAGTTGGCAATCAGGGTAAAGATCACGCCAAACAGGGTGGCGCACAGGGCGGGCAGATACCACTCCTGACGCCGGCCCATCATCAGGACGATGAAGGCGGGCAGCAGCATGATGAGGCCGGTGCGTAGCAGGCCGACGCTGCCCACATCCGGCGAGAAGCCTGTGCCGTAGCTGCCCTCGAAGAAGATATCGAAGGCGTAATACTTGAATTCGGCCAGCAGGCTGTGGTGCTGGAAGTAGGCGAACAGGGGGCCGCCAATCAGGGCCAGACCCAGCAGGCTGGAAAAGAGCAGGGCGAAGGCGCAACGCCATTGTTCGCGCAGGCACCAATGGCAGAACAGTACCAGATACCAGGCCCCCCAGAAGGCGCCGTTGTTGGTACGCATCCAGGCCACGATAGCAAAGGTCAGCGCCGCCACCAGGGCTGGGCCCCAGCTGAAGCGTTTGTCCAGCAGCATGGTGATGAAGGCCCACTGGGCGATGAGGGCCAGGTGGAATGTCCAGTCCTCTGTCATGTTGCCGTAGTAATAGCGGGTGCTGTAGAGCGCCAGCACTGCCAGCATGGTGCCGAGGCGGGCGCGCAGGGAGAGGCCAAGCTGAGCGAATGCCTGCCAGCTGGCCAGCAGACCGAGCCAGCAGAGCGCCCATTCCAGCAGCCAGATCCCGAAGAAACCGCCCATATGATAACCGAGCGCATCGAGGGCGAAGATCATGGGGCCCTTGATGTCGATCATGTCCCGATAGAGCACGCCCCCCTCGCTCCACATCTTGCCCATCACCGCAAACAACGAGGCATCGAAACCGGGGGCCATGCCATGAAACAGCGGATTGCGCAGACAAAACAGCAAGGCCAGCAGACCGGTGAGCAGGATGACTAGCGGCCTTAGGCCCGGATTGACACGAGGAGCGGTAAAACGGATGGCATGATTCATGGGTGACCTGTTCCTGCTGGGAAGTCTCGAAAGCGGGCCTATCTTGCCGAGCCTGACTGCGCTATGCAATGGGCGAGGGTAATGTGCTTGAAATAATTTGCAAAAGTGCCGCTTCCCGGCAAGAAAGCGGCACTTTTTCTGACACAGGAAGGAGAAGCGGTAACGTGAGTCCCTTACCCGCTGACTCACGGCATGGCGTGAGGGCCGTGATACTCCACCAGCCCCGGCAGGGTTGCGAGCTCGGGCAGATAACGGGCCCAGCGGATGAAGGCATCCGCCAGCGTAATGCCGAGCTCCTGATTGTGCTGGGTCAGGGTGCGAGCCAACGCCGTGTAGCCCTCCTTGCCGGAGGCGGTATAGGCACTGGATACTCCCCGATAGATGGCGTTGGCCTCGACTGGCTGCCAGCAGCCTGGCGCGCTTTCCCACTCCAGACGGGTGATCCTGGCCCCCTTGGGACGATCAGCCTGATAACAGAAGCGCATCCCGGCTGTGTAGGGGAAGCTGCCGTTACCATTGCCCGTCACGCCGTTGTTGGTGGCGTTGTCGATGGCGCCTTCCAGCGCCTCAGCCAGCTCATGGCCATGCACCCGGTAGAGGGTGAGGGGGATGGCAAACGGGAGCAGGCGACCTGCGATGTCCGCTTCGCTCAAGGGACCTGGCTCCAGGGAGCAGCGTACCCCCCCTGCGTTGTGCAGGGCGAAATCCACCTGACCAACCTGTTCGCGGGCTCCGATCAGCATGGCGTGGGCCACCAGCGGAGCAACCTGGCTGCCGGCGGGCAGATTGGCATCGGGCAGGCGCTGATGATGGAGCGGCCCGGCGAGATGGGTCACGATGCGCTGTGTCATGGTCTCGAGCTCGGGCCGGTAGCGTTTGGCCAGATGCTGCTCGAGCTCTGAGGCCGGCTCGCAGAAGTACAGCCCTGCAGGGGGCTCTGAGGCAAACGGCCAGGGTTGCCAGGGCAACCATTCCAGTTGGCCTTGACTGCGACTCACACGTCCGCTGGCATCAAACTCCAGCTCGCATACCCCCAGGCAGAGCGCGCTGTGAGCGGCATGGAGGATAGCCACTTCGTTTACCATCAACGGATAACTGCCATCGATCTCGAGCCCCAAGGGCGCGAGATCCCCCAGTTGACTGTGGGTGTGGCCGCCAATGATGAGGCTCAGTTCCGGAAAGCGGGCCGCAAGGCGCTTGTCTTGCTCCAGTCCCAGGTGGCTAAGCAAAATAATGTGGTGGATGCCCTCGGCCTTGATCTCGCCGATCGCGGCGGTCAGGGTGTCATCGATACCATGAAAGCGGGTATGGGGATCCGGATTGGCGATGGCGGCCATCTGCGGCAGCGTGATGCCAAGCAGCGCAAAGGGGACGCCGTCTATGATGCGTTTATGCCAGGGACGGCTGGCATCATGAAGCATGGGCAGGCCCTGCAGGCGCAGCGGGGTATCGGTCGGCTCCTGGCTGCTGTCGAGGTTGGCGGCCAGCACGGGAAAATCGAGCTGGCGCAAAAATTCTACCAGAGGACCGTTGCCCAGATCGAACTCGTGATTGCCGATCACCATGGCATCGGGTCGCAACAGGCTCAGCAAGTCGGCATTGGCCCGTCCCTTGAAGCGGTTGAAATAGAGTGACCCCTGAAAGGTATCGCCACCGTGCAGGAACAGGCAGGTCTGGCCCGCCGCGTCAGCATGCTGGCGCAGGGCGGTGAGTCTGGTAAGAATGCGGGCATAGCCGCCACACGGGGTGCGCCATTCTGACTCGCCAACAGGGAAGAAGCGCATGGGGGCGCCATCGAAATGGGAGTGGCAGTCACTGAAATGGGCAAGTTGAACCGTAATACTCATCTCGGTCCTCCTTAGAGAAAAAGAGCACCGAGTCTACTCCAACCTCGGGGGAAGATACTAGCCCGGCAGGACGCCGGGCTAGTAAGGGAAGAGAAGGACCAGGCGGGAGCCTGCTCAGGGAACCGCGTTGGTCCGACGCAGATCTCAGGCGGGAACCATGATCTGGGTGGCGAGGATCACCACCACCAGGCCGACGGCGACCGGTACCGAGGTGCGTTTGACCACCTCGAACGGGGAGAGGTTGCCCATGCCCGCACAGGCAACCACCACGCCGGAGACAGGCGAGATGGTGCGACCCAGGTTGGAGGCTTGCAGCATGGGGATGACCAGATAGGCGGGATTGACGCCGAGGCTGGTGGCCAGGTGCGGGATCAGCTCCACGAAGGCGTAGAAGGGAGCATTGCCGGATCCTGTGGTAAAGGCGGCCAGGGTGGTGATGACCACCAGTACCAGCATGATGACGATACCGCCGGTGCCAAAGCTCTGGGCCAGATCCAGGAGGTTCGCGATGAAGCCCAGCCCCATCAGACCCTGGGCAAACACACCGGCGCCCACCAGCAGCATGACCACGCCGGCGAAGGCATCTGCCATGCTGCGCCAGCATACCTGCAGACCTTCGAGCAGATCCTTGCCATTGCGTTTACGCACAAGCTCCAGCAAGGCAGCCAGCACCAGACAGATGACGATGATGGTCACTATGTCGAGTTTGGGGCCCACTTTGCCGTCAAACAGCAGCACGCCGATGATGGGGGTAAACGGCAGTATGGCGTAGAAGCCGGGAGCATCCGTAATGAGATCGCTCGGTGCGACAGGCTCGTTGTGCTCGCCCGATTTCTGGTCCAGATAACGCTGCCAGAAGAAGTGGGCGACCGCCATGGCGGCGATGGCCACCAGCGAGATGGGCAGGGTCAGCTTGAAGGCAAAGTCGAGCAGCTCCATGTTGGCGGCCTGGGCGGCCATCACAACGTCACCCGAGGTGGGCGCCAGAATGATGGCGGCCGGAGAAGCACACACAGCGGCTGCGGCGCCACGGGAGATCCCCATGTTGACCATCAGCGGGAACAGGGTGGCCATCAAGAGCACGCCCAGACCGGTTGCAGAGCTCACCGCCAGCGACATGGCACAGGCCACCAGATAGGCGGCCACCAGCAGTATGTAGGGGGATTTGATGATGCCGAGCGGCTTGCTGGCCAGCTTCACCAAAATGGTGTTGGCGCCGATGTGGCTCATGTAACCGGCAAAACCGCACAGCACCATGATCAGCATGCCCAGGCCACCGCCACGATCCACCAGCAGGAAGCGCACATATTCGAAGATATCGGTGGCGACATGGCCGGTGGAGGTGACGCTGGCGGGCAGCACCGTCTTGCCCATCAGGGCGGTAATGGTCAGCAGCAGCAAACCGCCGCTGAGCAGCACCCCGGTGGCCGAGTAGCCCTTGAAGATGTAGCGCCCCACGGTCAGGGTGACCAGGGTACCAATAAGGAGTTCCATCATAGAGTGAGTTCCTGAGTACGAAATGAAGGTGGATGCATTTCATGGGTTAACTTGGCGGTTAATCTGGTCAATTGCGGAAAGCATCAACAGAAAACTCGGCGATTATTATCTAATAAGGGGTAACTCACCATGATGTTGGTCATCACTTGTGATCTCGCTTGCAAATCAATGGGGACGCGGGGTTGCGACTTGTCTGGCTGACACATAGTCTTTGTGACGGGAGTAGATGACTGCCGACGGGAACGCGGTTAATCTCTTGTTTCGTCTATTAATACGTTGATTATTAATTAAAATAACACTCCAGTCATCAATGAGGTCAAGGCAGCATAAATGGGCATGGTCAGCAAAGTTTTCATGGTGGCACTCTTGCTCCATGCTGCTACGGTCGGGGCCGAAATGTCGCATTATGCCGGCATCAAGGTGGAGCCGGATATCAAGGTGGATTTCCAGTTTTATCGGGTGTTTGGGCAGGATGTCGCCAGTGTGGCCCGGCAGATAGCAAAACAGGGGCCTGCCCAGGCCAGAGGCCATATCGGCATGGCCAGTTACCAACTTTCCTGGCAACTGCAGACCCGCCCCGGGGTGAGCCGCTGCGAGCTGGAACAGGTCAAGGTCATGACCCGCATCAAGGTGATGGTGCCGAACTGGATGGACAAGGCCAGAGCTTCCGCCGCCGAGCGGCAAAAATGGGACGCGCTGGTGGGTGCCATGTTCGACTACGAGAGCCGCCACAAGGACATACTGCTGGAGAGCGTCAGCCTGCTTGGCATCAAGCTGGTACAACTGCCGGTGGCGCGTGATTGCGCCGCCCTGCAATATCAGGCCTGGCAGCAGGGGCAGGAGGTGCTTGCCAGCTCCCGTGAGCGTTTCACTCTGTTGCAGCAGCAGACCGATCATGGCCGCAAACTTGGGCTGGTCTGGCCCAAAGGCATCTAGCACATCGACATGCATGACAAGCGATAAAACGGGCTCCCATCGGGGAGCCCGTTTTTATTGTATCCAAGCCGTCAGCTGCACCAATGGGCTAATTGAGGGGCTTGCCCTTGAGCAGTTTGCGTATCCAGTAGCGGGCAGGATGAAGCGCTTCCAGCAGGTCGGTGGCCAGTGGCAAGGGATCGCCGCAGATCTCGCTGGCGAGCAGTTCGCCGCACAGAGGCGCCGAGCACAGGCCCCGCGAACCGAGTGCCCCTAGCACGTAGAGGCCCGGATGAAGCGGCAGTGGTGCAGCGTTTTGCTGATCACGCAGAAGCCGGGCGTAGTGATCCGCCAGGCTGGCCAATCTGGCGATTGGCCCCACCACCGGCAGGTGATCCCGGCTGGCGCAGCGCACGCCGACCCTGGCCTCATTGCTGCTTACATCCACCTCTGCTGGCCAGGCCTGGTCCGGCAGGCAGGCTTGCAGCCGAGCCTGGTTCTGAGCTTGTTCTTCTGCGCTGAATGCCTGTGTGCTCTGATTGCGGCCATAGCTGGCGCCGATGCAGTGTTCTGCATCATGGGCTGGCGTGAGATAGCCATCGTAACAGAGCACCGTCTTGAGCTGGCTCAGGGTTGCAGTGGTCGGCACATGGCTCACCTGACCGCGCACCGGATAGAGCGGCAGCTCGGCAAAGGGGAGCAGGGCTGGCAACTGATGACCAGCGGCCACTACCAGATTGGGTGCCTGCCATTGACGACCCTCACGGCTTGCAATCAGCCAGCCATCCACTTGCTCATGAATAGCCGTGACAGGGCAATCGTATTCCACTTGCAGCAGACCGCTTGCCTGCGCCTCCTTTATTGCTGCGCGGGTGAGATCGGCCGGACAGAGCCAGCCCCCCAACGGATAGCTGACCCCGACATGACCCGAGGGCAGACCACATTCGTGTTCGGCTTCAACGGTCGTCAGCGGGCGCATCAACGCGGGCGGGAAGGGGCCCAGTTGCATCTTGGCCAGCTTGGCGGTGGATTTGTCGTCATAGCCAAGCTGCACTACACCGCATAAATCAAAGGCGATGGGATGGCGCTCGGCCAGGGTCAGCAGCCGTTGGCGTGCATAGCCGAAGGCCAGTGAATAAAAGCGTGACAAGGCATCGTGCTCGCCGTTGAGCAGGGGATAGAGTGCCCCCTGTCGATTGCCGGAGGCACCGGTCGCCAGTTCATTGTCGTCGCAAAGCAGAGTGACCTTGCGGCCCCGCTCTACCAGAGAGAGCGCCGTCATGGCCGAGGCGATGCCGCCGCCGATGATCACTACCTCGCCGTCTCGCCCCGCCGGTCTGGCATACCAGGGGGCAATGGTGCGCTGTGGTCTCTTGTCTACCCGCTCGCCTGCCAGCATTGCCCACTTGCTGCCATGGCCCTTGACCTTCTTCATGGCAAAGCCGGCGGCAATCAGGCCACGACGCACGAAGCCGGCGCTGGTAAAGGTGGAGATGGTTGCACCGGGACGAGCAAGGCGAGCGAGGCCGTCGAACAAGTCTTGCGTCCACATCTCGGGATTTTTTGCCGGTGCGAATCCATCCAGATACCAGGTATCCACCAGCCCCTGTTCACCATGAGGTACTTGCGGCAGCATCTCCTTGATGTCCCCAAGCCAGAGATCGAGTCGAATGCGGCCGCCCGCAAAGTGCAGACGATGGCAGCCAGGGACGGGCAGTGGCCACTGTGCTATGAGTGCCTGACTGAAGGGGGCAAGCTCGGGCCAGGCGGCCAGCGCCTTGCGAAGATCGTCCCGGGTGAGGGGGAATTTTTCGAAACTGATGAAGTGCAGACGGGCGCCGTTGCCGGTGTGGGGAGCCTGTTCCATGAAGGCTTTCATTGTCGCCAGAAAGTTAAGGCCTGTGCCGAAACCTGTTTCACCTATCACGAAACTGTCACTATTGTGGTGCGAAAATCGCGCTGGCAACCCATTTTGCTGCAAAAAGACGTAGCGGGTTTCACTTAGACCGTTATCATTGGAAAAGTACACATCCCCGAAGTCACTGGAGACTGGAGTTCCCGCTTCATTCCAGTCCAATCGGGCATGATGTAAGGATGTTTGACTCACGTTTCCCTCTGCTCGCGTCATAAGAACGCGGGCATTCTACGTGAAAGCAGACCAGTTTGGCAGCCGAAAGCGGGTAGACTTGGCGCCAGTTTTTCCAGACGAGATGAATTAATGAGAAGAGCAGTGATCACCGGTATCGGCGTCATCTCCAGTATCGGCAACAACAAGGAAGAAGTGCTGGCCTCCCTGAAAGCAGGTAAATCCGGCATCACCTATTCCGAGCAGTTCGAGCAGCACAGCCTGCGCAGCCGTGTCTGGGGTAACATCAAACTCGAGCCGTCTGAACTGATCGACCGTAAAGTCATGCGTTTCATGGGTGACGCTGCGGCCTATGCCTATCTCTCCATGCAGCAGGCCATTGAAGATGCCGGTCTGGCGGAAGATCAGGTCTCCAACGAGCGTACCGGCCTGGTGGTCGGTTCAGGTGGTGCCTCCGGCAAGAACACCTCGGAATCTGTAGACATCGCCCGCGAGAAAGGGGTAAAGCGTGTTGGCCCTTACATGGTGCCGCGCACCATGTCTTCCACCACCTCTGCCTGCCTGGCGACGCCGTTCCAGATCAAGGGTGTCAACTACTCCATCAGCTCCGCCTGCGCCACCTCTGCGCATTGCATCGGTCACGCCATGGAGCTGATCCAGCTGGGCAAACAGGATGTGGTCTTCGCTGGTGGTGGTGAAGAGCTGGACTGGTCATCCACCATACAGTTCGACGCCATGGGCGCCCTGTCCACCAAGTACAACGACACGCCGGAAAAAGCGTCCCGTACCTATGATGCAAACCGCGACGGTTTCGTTATCTCCGGTGGCGGCGGCATTCTGGTGGTCGAGGAGCTGGAACACGCCCTGGCCCGTGGTGCTCACATCTATGCCGAGCTGACCGGTTACGGTGCCACCTCTGATGGCTACGACATGGTTGCCCCGAGCGGTGAAGGTGCGGTGCGTTGCATGAAGATGGCGATGCAAGGTGTGGGTAAGGTTGACTACATCAACACCCACGGCACCTCCACGCCGGTCGGTGATACCAAAGAGCTGGAAGCCATCCAGACCCTGTTTGGCACCCAGGGCCCCAAGATCTCCGCCACCAAAGCGATGACCGGCCATGCGCTGGGCGCTGCTGGCGTGCATGAAGCTGTCTACTCCTTGCTGATGATGGAACATGGCTTTATCGCCCCCAGCATCAACATCGAGACCCTGGACGAGAAGGCCGAAGGTCTGCCCATAGTACGCGAGTACGAAGCGGCCGATCTCAATACCGTCATGTCCAACAGCTTCGGCTTTGGCGGTACCAACGCATCACTGGTATTCAGCAAGTTCAAGGCTTGATGAATCGATGATGTGAAAAAAGGCGCCGAAAGGCGCCTTTTTTATTGGCTGCGGGGCGACCCTCAAGCAGGGTCTGGCAGGGGCCGCCGCATGTAAACGGCGCCTTCACCATATTCGTTAAGTGGTTTGGGTGTAGCGGCAGGGACAAAGCCCTGTTTGTGCCAGAAACGAGCCGCGCCCTGTACCGCTACCAGACCTATATGTTCATAACCTTCCTCACTGGCAAAGGTAAGGGCGGTCTCCAGCAGCAGCTGGCCAACGCCCTTGCCGCGCGCCTGCTTTGAGACGGCCAGGTCGTGCAGATAGAACTCGTCGTTTCCCGCCAGGGTCTGCATCCGTACCGACAGGGACGGTGGCTGGTGGGCTTGCCAGGGATGGCAGAGCAGGTAACCCAGCACCTTGCCCTGATATTCGGCCACCCAGCAGCAGTCGGGAGCCAGGTCGGCCTTGTTGCTCATGACCTCGAGGGGCTCAGGATCCAGCTGCTGATAGCACTCGTCCTGAATAGCCATGATAGTGGGCCAGTCGTTGGCCCTGGTGGTACGGATCGTGATCATAGTGAGAGGGCATCGCTGCCTGGGTACGCTGATTAATTAATGTGTGCGTTTGCCAGCCTATCAGAATGCGGCCAGGAACTGAACAATCATTTCCAAACGATGCCTTTGATGGCAAGCCTTTTATCGGGCTGCCTGCTTGCTGACGATGTTGATCAGGCGATAACGCAGGGAGGGGGCATCCGCCGGTACATCGGTGAGCTGCTCCTTGCTGACGGTCAAGCGATACCGGTAGCCGGGTTCAAACTGAAATCCTTCAATCTGTTGGTAGAAGAGGCTCCAGGCTTGCTGTTCATCGCTGCGAACCTGCATGCACTGCATGGGGCCGACACCGACGCAGTCAATCAGCTGGCTGTTGATGTAGAGGGTTTCCCCTTGTGACGGGGCGGGGGCGCTCTGGCAAGCGGTGAGCAGCAGGGCGGCACTAAGGAAGAGTGGTCTCATGATGGACTCCTTTTGATCGAAAAGGGGCATTAGAGCGGCAAATAAAAAGGCGGTCAATGACCGCCTTGGTAACAAACCATGTCGACTCAGGGCATCAGCGCTGATCGATAGGAGTGAATTCCCGCAGTGCCTGCCCTGTATAGAGCTGACGCGGACGACCGATCTTCTGATCCGGATCCGAGTGCATTTCGTTCCAGTGGGCAATCCAGCCGATGGTACGGGAGATGGCGAAGATCACGGTGAACATGGACATGGGGATGCCGATGGCCTTCATGATGATGCCGGAGTAGAAGTCCACGTTCGGGTAGAGCTTCTTCTCGATGAAGTAGGGGTCGGACAGCGCAATGCGTTCCAGCTCCATGGCCACTTCCAGCAGCGGATCCTTGATCTGCAGCTCTTCCAGCACTTCGTGACAGGTCTGACGCATCACCTGGGCACGGGGATCGTGGTTCTTGTAGACACGGTGACCGAAACCCATCAGACGGAAGGGATCGTTCTTGTCCTTGGCCTTGGCGATGTACTCGGGAATGCGTTCCACCGAGCCGATCTCTTCGAGCATCTTGAGGCAAGCTTCGTTGGCACCACCGTGGGCCGGACCCCACAGGGAGGCGATCCCGGCGGCAATACAGGCAAACGGGTTGGCACCGGAGGAGCCGGCCAGACGCACTGTGGAGGTGGAGGCGTTTTGCTCGTGATCCGCATGCAGGGTAAAGATGCGGTCCATGGCGCGTTCGACGATGGGATTGACCTTGTACTCTTCGGTCGGCACGCCAAACATCATGTGCAGGAAGTTGCCGGCATAGGAGAGGGCGTTACGCGGCTGCATGAACGGCTGACCGATGGAGTACTTGTAGCACATGGCGGCCAGGGTCGGCATCTTGGAGAGCAGACGGAAGGCACAGATCTCGCGATGCTCTTCATTGTTGATGTCGAGCGCATCGTGATAGAAGGCAGACAGCGCACTGACCACGCCGCACATGATGGCCATGGGGTGGGAGTCACGACGGAAGCCGCGGAAGAAGAAGGCGATCTGTTCGTGCACCATGGTATGGCGGGTGACCAGACGATCGAATTCCGTGTACTGCGCCTTGGTGGGTGCCTCGCCGTACAGCAGGATATAGCAGACTTCGAGGTAGCTGGCCTGGGTGGCCAACTGGGCGATGGGGTAACCACGGTGCAGCAAGACACCCTGATCGCCGTCGATATAGGTAATGGATGATTTACAAGCACCGGTTGCCATAAATCCGGGGTCAAAGGTGAAGTACCCTTGCGCGCCCAATTTTCTGACGTCAATCACGTCGGGTCCGACAGTCCCTGACAGGATCGGTAGTTCTACCGGGTCTTTACCGGGCAGATGTAGGGTGGCTATCTTATCAGCCATAGCACGTCTCCTTTGCTCTTTTATAATTGGTTCCAGCTCTACTTTATTACGAGTTTGATGACGCTGGCAAAGGTTCTGACCCGTACCAGGGCGGCTGGAGCGCCTTATTTGAAACAGAGTTCAGGGTCGTTGTCAATTTTGCTGGATGATCATTAATGATTTGTTAAATGAGTTGTGAGATCTGGTTTACGGTTTTGAGTTTTCTTTGTAGCTAATTGATTGTCATTGGTTAAGCCCGCCGATATACTGCGCCTCGTGGGTGATGGCTGTCGGTGTTTGAAACGCTTTCGCAAAGCCGGATGTGATATTGAAAATGTTATTTTTGGCTTTCCCGAGTTGTTTTGGTAACAAAAACCTAACAAATGCCACTCCGTGCCCTCATAAGCGTGTAAAAACAATAACTAACGTGCTCAATGGAGCTGAGTGGGCAAAGCCGTGAAAAATAAACAGAGACCTGTAAACCTCGACCTACAGACGATCAGCTTTCCTGTCACCGCCATCGCTTCCATCTTGCATCGTGTCTCAGGGGTGATCACCTTTGTGGCGCTCTCTATCTTGCTGTGGATGCTTGGTACTTCACTCGCCTCTCCCGAAGGATTTGAAACAGTGTTGTCCATCATGGACAACTTCCTGGTCAAATTCGTGTTGTGGGGGATCCTGACTGCGCTGGCTTACCACATTGTGGGCGGTTTGCGTCACCTGGTCATGGACATGGGCTATTGGGAAGAGCTGGAATCCGGTAATCAGAGTGCCCGTGTGGCCTTCGTGATCACCGCGATTTTGGCGGTATTGGCGGGGGTACTGGTATGGTAACCAATTCTGCAACATTCGGGCGCAGCGGTGTTCATGATTACATCCTGATCCGCGCCACCGCCCTCATCATGACGGCTTACGTCCTCTATCTGGTTGGTTTTGTCGCCTTCAATGACATCAGCTACGAGGTATGGACCGGCTTTTTCGCCAAAACTTTCACCAAGGTATTCACCCTGTTGACCCTGCTGTGCGTACTGATCCACGCCTGGATTGGTCTGTGGCAGGTGCTGACTGACTATATCAAGCCGGTGGGACTGCGTGGCGCACTGCAATTTGCGCTGGTCGTGGTGCTGTTTGTCTATCTGATGACTGGTTTCGTCGTGCTGTGGGGTGTGTAAGGTGACTATTCCAACTCGTGAATTTGATGCGGTCGTGATTGGTGCCGGTGGTGCCGGTATGCGCGCCGCGCTGCAGATTGCCCAATCCGGCAAGAGCTGCGCTCTGTTGTCCAAGGTCTTCCCGACCCGTTCTCATACTGTTTCCGCTCAGGGCGGGATCACGGTTGCGCTGGGCAATGCCCACGATGACAACTGGCAATGGCACATGTATGACACCGTCAAAGGCTCCGATTACATCGGTGACCAGGAAGCGATCGAATACATGTGCAAGACAGGCCCCGAGGCTATCTATGAGCTGGAGAACATGGGCTTGCCCTTCTCCCGTTTCGACAACGGCTCCGTTTACCAGCGTCCGTTTGGTGGCCAGTCCAAGAATTTTGGAGGCGAGCAGGCGGCCCGTACTGCGGCGGCTGCTGACCGTACCGGTCACGCCCTGCTGCACACCCTCTATCAACAGAACGTCAAGAGCAAGACCACCGTCTTCTCCGAGTGGTATGCGCTGGATCTGGTGAAAAACCAGGATGGTCACATCGTTGGCTGTACCGCCATCGACATGGAGAGCGGCGAAGTCGTCTACTTCAAGGCCAAGGCCACAGTGCTTGCCACCGGCGGCGCCGGTCGCATCTACCAGTCCACCACCAATGCCCACATCAACACCGGTGACGGTGTCGGCATGGCGCTGCGCGCTGGCGTCGGCGTACAGGACATGGAGTTCTGGCAGTTCCACCCGACCGGCATCGCCGGTGCCGGGGTGCTGGTGACCGAAGGTTGCCGTGGTGAAGGAGGCTATCTGCTGAACAAGGATGGCGAGCGCTTCATGGAGCGTTACGCGCCGAACGCCAAGGATCTGGCCGGTCGCGATGTGGTGGCTCGTTCCATCATGATCGAAATCCGCGAAGGCCGTGGTTGCGATGGTCCCTGGGGCCCGCACATCAAGCTCAAGCTGGATCACCTCGGCAAAGAGGTACTGGAATCCCGTCTGCCAGGGATCTGCGAGCTCTCTCGTACCTTCGCCCACGTGGATCCGGTCAAAGAGCCCATCCCGATTATCCCGACCTGCCACTACATGATGGGCGGCGTGCCGACCAACGTGAACGGTCAGTGTCTGGCCCAGGATAAAGACGGCAATGACGTTCCTGTGGTCGGTTTGTTTGCGGTAGGGGAGATAGCCTGCGTCTCCGTGCACGGTGCCAACCGCCTCGGCGGCAACTCTCTGCTCGACTTGGTGGTGTTTGGCCGCGCGGCCGGCATGCACCTGGTCAATACCCTGGGCGAGATGGACCACGGTCGCGATGCCAGCGAATCTGACATCGACGCGGCCATGGCCCGCTTCAATCGCTGGGAAAACACCCGCGATGGGGAAGACCCGGTCCAGATCCGCAAGGACCTGCAGACCTGCATGCAGAACAACTTCTCCGTATTCCGTGAAGGTGACGCCATGGCCGAAGGGCTGGCCGAGCTCAAGCTTATCCGCGAGCGTCTGAAGAATGCCCGTCTGGATGACACATCCAAGGAGTTCAACACCCAGCGCATCGAGTGCCTGGAGCTGGACAACCTGATGGAGACGGCGTTCGCCACCGCGGTGGCGGCCAACTTCCGTACCGAGAGTCGTGGTGCTCACAGCCGCTTCGATTTCCCGGATCGCGACGATGAGGGTTGGCTGTGCCACAGCCTCTATCATCCGGACACCGAGTCCATGACCCGTCGCGCTGTCAACATGTCTCCGAAAACACGCGAGGCATTCCCACCCAAGGTGCGGACTTACTGACCGATGGTGGAGACAAGCACCATGAAGGACACATTATCGGCGTATCGCTACATTCGCCGGTCTGTGAAGAGGTGGGAGGCATTCCCATCTCTCTTCTCCAAGGTGCGGACTTAACGATTGCGGAGCCAAACAACATGAACGTCACATTCTCTGTCTACAGATACAATCCGGATGTTGATAACGTCCCCTATATGAAGGAATATCGTCTTGATATTCCTGAAGGTTCCGACATGATGGTGCTCGATGCACTGATCCAGTTGAAAGAGCTGGATCCCACTCTCGCCTTCCGCCGCTCATGCCGCGAAGGAGTCTGTGGATCAGACGGTCTCAACATGAATGGCAAGAATGGTCTTGCCTGCATCACCCCGCTCTCCGATCTGCTGAAGAAGGGCAATAACGTCGTTATCCGCCCCTTGCCAGGCCTGCCGGTGATCCGCGATCTGGTGATCGACATGACCCAGTTCTACACCCAGTGGGAGAAGGTCAAACCCTTCCTCATCAACGATGAAAAATTGCCGCCCGTGCGTGAGCACCTGCAATCCCCCGAAGAGCGCGCCAAGCTGGATGGCCTGTACGAGTGTATTCTCTGTGCTTGCTGCTCCACCTCTTGCCCCTCCTTCTGGTGGAACCCGGACAAGTTCATCGGCCCGGCCGGTCTGCTCGCAGCCTACCGCTGGTTGGCTGACAGCCGCGACACCGCCGCCACCGAACGACTGGGTAACCTGGATGACGCCTTCAGCGTGTTCCGTTGCCACGGCATCATGAACTGCGTGAACGTCTGTCCCAAGGGCTTGAACCCGACCAAGGCCATCGGTCAGATCAAGTCGATGCTGCTCAATCGGGCTGTTTAGTATCAGGGCCAGGGCGTCACGCGCCAGGCCCGACCTCTGGATAGCCATCCGACCCCATGGCTGGATGGCTATTTAAACCCTACAAGCTGCGCTGCAGTGAACAAGATGTACAAGGGATAGAAATGCATAACGGCGTGATGAAGGCCTGGTTGGAGTCATCTCACCTGGCTGGTGCGAATGCAAGCTATATTGAGGATTTGTACGAATCCTTCCTGGAAGACCCTGAATCCGTAGCCGAAGAGTGGCGCAGCCTGTTTAGCGAGCTGCCCCAGGTCAATGGCCACGCGGTTGAACAACCTCACTCCCGAGTCCGCGATTATTTCCGTCGTCTGGCCAAGGATCCCTCCCGTTACAGTGCCCCCGTCTCCGATCCGCAAGTGGATGCGAAACAGGTGCGCGTGCTGCAACTGATCAACGCCTTCCGTTTCCGCGGTCACCAGAATGCCAATCTGGATCCCCTTGGTCTCTGGACCCGTGAAACCGTTGCCGAACTGGATCCTGCTTTCCACAATCTGCAGGGCGCAGACATGGAGGCCACCTTCAATGTCGGCTCCTATGCCATCGGTCGCGAGACCATGGTGCTCTCCGATCTCTACGCCTCACTCAAGAAAACCTACTGCAGCAGCATAGGTGCCGATTACATGCACCTTACCTCTACCGAGGAGAAACGCTGGCTGCAGGACAGACTCGAATCCATCGAGGCCAAGGGCAACTACAGCCTCGAAGAGAAGACCCGTTTTCTCGAGAGCCTGACCGCTGCCGAAGGGCTGGAAAAATACCTGGGTGCCAAGTTCCCCGGTGCCAAGCGTTTCTCCCTGGAAGGGGGCGATGCCATGGTGCCCATGCTCAAGGAGTTGATCCGTCGCGCCGGTGAGCAGGGTTGCAAAGAGGCCGTCATCGGCATGGCCCACCGTGGCCGCCTGAACGTGCTGATCAACGTGCTTGGCAAGCGGGCACAAGAGCTGTTCGACGAGTTCGCCGGCAAGCATGGCGAGTCCTGGGGCACAGGGGATGTGAAGTACCACATGGGCTTCTCCTCCGATTTCGCCACCCCGGGCGGCAACGTTCACCTGGCGCTCGCCTTCAACCCGTCTCACCTCGAGATCGTCAACCCGGTGGTCATCGGTTCCGTCCGTGCGCGGATGGACAGACGTGGCGACAAGGATGGCTCCAGCGTCCTGCCCATCACCATTCACGGTGATTCGGCCATCGCCGGTCAGGGTGTGGTTGCCGAGACCTTCAACATGTCCCAGACCCGTGCCTATGGCGTGGGCGGGACTGTGCGCATCGTCATCAACAACCAGGTGGGTTTCACCACCTCCAACATGCGTGACGTGCGCTCCACCGAATATTGCACCGACATCGCCAAGGCGGTGCAGGCCCCCGTGCTGCACGTCAACGGGGATGATCCGGAAGCCGTGGTGCTGGTGACCCAGATTGCGCTGGATTACCGCAATACCTTCAAGCGCGACGTGGTGATCGAGCTGGTCTGCTACCGTCGTCACGGTCACAACGAGGCGGACGAGCCGAGCGCGACCCAGCCCTTGATGTACCAGAAGATCAAGCAGCACCCGACTCCGCGCAAGATTTACGCCGATCAGCTGGTAGCCGAAGGCAGCATCACCCAGGAGCTGGCCACCACCCAGGTCAACGACTATCGCGATGCCCTGGACAAGGGGGAGCGCGTGGTCAAGGAGTGGCGTCCGATGGAGCTGCACTCCGTCGACTGGACTCCGTACCTGGGTCACGACTGGGCCATGCACTATGACAGCACTGTGGCGATGGATCACCTCAAGTCACTGGGCGAGCGCATCAGCCAGTATCCGGCTGCCCACACGCTGCAGCGTCAGGTCGAGAAGATTTACGAAGACCGCCGTCTGATGGCGGCCGGCGAGAAGCTGCTGGATTGGGGCTTTGCCGAGACCCTGGCTTACGCCACCCTGGTGGACAAGGGTGCCCGCATCCGCATCACGGGTCAGGATTCCGGCCGTGGTACTTTCTTCCACCGCCACGCTGTGCTGCACAACCAGAACGATGCCAGCACCTACACGCCGCTGTGCAATATCCACGATGAACAGGGTCCATTCGAGGTCTTCGACTCCGTCTTGTCCGAAGAGGCGGTACTGGCCTTTGAATACGGTTATGCCAGCGCTGAGCCTGCCGGTCTCACCATCTGGGAAGCCCAGTTTGGCGACTTTGCCAACGGCGCCCAGGTGGTGATCGACCAGTTCCTCTCCTCCGGTGAGCAGAAGTGGGGCCGTATGTGCGGTCTGACCATGCTGCTGCCCCACGGTTATGAGGGGCAGGGGCCTGAGCACTCCTCCGCGCGGCTGGAACGTTATCTGCAGATGTGCGCAGAGCACAACATGCAGGTGTGCGTACCGTCCAACCCGGCTCAGGTATTTCACATGCTGCGTCGTCAGGTGGTGCGCCCCATGCGCCGTCCGCTGATCGTGATGTCGCCCAAATCCCTGCTGCGCCATCCGCTGGCGGTGAGCAAGCTCGAAGAGCTGGCCGAAGGCACCTTCCAGAATGCCATCGGCGAGATCGATGCGCTGGATCCGAAAGGGGTCAAGCGCGTGGTGTTCTGCTCCGGCAAGGTTTACTACGACCTGCTCGATGCCCGTCGCAAGGCCGAGCAGCAGGACGTGGCGCTGGTGCGTATCGAACAGCTCTATCCCTTCCCTGAAGCGGAAGTGCGCGCCATTCTGGCCGATTACGCCCATGTCACCGATTTCGTCTGGTGTCAGGAAGAGCCGCAGAACCAGGGCGCCTGGTACTGCACCCGTCATCACTACGATGGCGTGCTGCCAAGCGGTGCCCGTCTGCGTTATGCCGGTCGCCCGGCCTCGGCCTCACCCGCCGTCGGTTATATGTCGGTCCATACCAAGCAGCAGAAAGCCCTGGTGGAAGACGCCCTTACTCTGGCCTAAGCCCTGAACAAGAAGTAACAAGGAACTGATTACATGACTATCGAGATCAAGGTACCGGACCTGCCGGAATCAGTGGCGGACGCCACCATCGCCACCTGGCACAAAAAACCGGGTGACCTGGTTGCCCGTGACGAAGTACTGGTTGACATCGAAACCGATAAAGTCGTGCTGGAAGTCCCCGCGCCGGAAGCCGGTATTCTGGGTGACATCCTGCAAGCGGAAGGGGCGACCGTGTTGTCCCGCCAGCTGATCGCCATGCTCAAGCCGGCTCCCGTGGCCGGTGAAGAGACCAAAGAGAAGCCGGTGGAAGCGGTTGCCGACGACGGCGCAGATGGCTTGAGCCCCTCCGTTCGCCGTCTGGTGGCCGAACACGCCATCGACGTTGCCAAACTGACCGGTACCGGCAAGGGCGGTCGCGTCACCAAGGAAGACGTGGAAGCCTTCATCAAGGGTGGCAACAAACCTGCCGCCGCGCCGGTCGCTGCTGCGCCCGTGGCAGCGGTAGCGCCGCTGGTGGGTCGCACCGAGAAGCGCGTGCCCATGACTCGTCTGCGCAAGCGTATTGCCGAGCGTCTGCTGGAAGCCAAAAACACCACTGCCATGCTGACCACTTTCAACGAGATCAACATGGCGCCCATCATGAAGCTGCGCAAGCAGTACGGCGAGATCTTCGAGAAGAAGCACGGCATCAAGCTCGGCTTCATGTCCTTCTACGTCAAGGCGGTGGTGGAGTCCCTGAAACGCTATCCGGAAGTGAACGCCGGGCTGGACGGTGACGACATCGTTTACCACAACTATTTCGACGTCAGCATCGCCGTTTCTACCCCCCGCGGGTTGGTGACCCCTGTGCTGCGCGATTGCGACAACATGAGCCTGGCCGACATCGAGAAGGCCATCAAAGACTTGGCTGGCAAGGGCCGTGACGGCAAGCTGACCGTGGATGAACTGACTGGCGGCAACTTCACCATCACCAACGGTGGTGTGTTTGGCTCCCTGATGTCCACCCCCATCATCAACCCGCCCCAGAGCGCCATCCTGGGGATGCACAAGATCCAGGACAGACCCATGGCGGTGGACGGCAAGGTCGAGATCCTGCCGATGATGTACCTGGCCCTCTCCTATGATCACCGCATCGTCGACGGTCGTGAGTCGGTGGGCTTCCTGGTCTCCATCAAGGAGCTGCTGGAAGACCCGACCCGTCTGTTGCTGGATGTCTAGGCAATCAGCAAAATTCTGAGCGAATTAGAAAGATAACAAGGGGCCCTTGAGGCCCCCTTCACAGGGGATTGAGAAACACGAGCCCCGGACGGAAATACCTACAACACGGATAGAGCATCTATGAATCTGCATGAATATCAGGCAAAAAAGCTGTTTGCCGAGTATGGCCTGCCGGTCTCCGAAGGTTATGCCTGTGCAACCCCGCAGGAAGCGGCCGAAGCGGCCGATAAAATTGGCGGCACCACCTGGGTCGTCAAGTGCCAGGTCCACGCGGGTGGCCGCGGTAAAGCGGGCGGCGTCAAGCTGGCCAAGAGCAAGGACGAGATCCGCGCCTTTGCCCAGAACTGGCTCGGCAAGAACCTGGTGACCTATCAGACTGACGCCAACGGTCAGCCGGTGACCAAGATCCTGGTGGAATCCTGCACCGACATCGCCAAGGAGCTCTATCTGGGCGCCGTGGTCGATCGTGGCAGCCGTCGCGTGGTCTTCATGGCCTCTACCGAAGGTGGCGTGGATATTGAAAAGATTGCCCACGAAACCCCGGAACTCATTCACAAGGCCGCCATCGATCCGCTGGTGGGCCCGCAGGCCTATCAGGCGCGCGAGCTGGCCTTCAAGCTGGGTCTGGTCGGCGATCAGATCAAGCAGTTCACCAAGATCTTCATGGGTCTGGGCCAGATGTTCCTGGATTGCGACTTCGCGCTGCTGGAGATCAACCCGTTGGTGATCACGGCCCAGGGCAACCTGCATTGCCTCGACGGCAAGATCAACATCGATGCCAACGCCCTGTATCGCCAGCCCAAGCTGCGCGAGATGCACGATCCCTCCCAGGATGACCCCCGCGAAGCGCACGCCGCCCAGTGGGAGCTGAACTATGTGGCACTCGATGGCAACATCGGCTGCATGGTCAACGGCGCCGGTCTGGCCATGGGCACCATGGACATCGTCAATCTGCACGGCGGCTCACCGGCCAACTTCCTGGACGTCGGCGGCGGCGCCACCAAGGAACGTGTGACCGAGGCGTTCAAGATCATCCTCTCTGACAGCAAGGTGCAGGCCGTGCTGGTCAACATTTTCGGCGGCATAGTGCGCTGCGACATGATCGCGGAAGGCATTATCGGCGCAGTGAAGGAAGTGGGGGTCAAGGTGCCCGTGGTAGTGCGTCTGGAAGGCAACAATGCCGAACTGGGTGCCCGTAAACTGGCCGACAGCGGCCTCAATATCATCGCCGCAACGAGTCTGACTGACGCAGCTCAGCAAGTGGTTAAAGCAGCGGAGGCCAAATAATGAGCGTTCTGATCAACAAAGACACCAAGGTGATCTGCCAGGGCTTCACCGGCGGTCAGGGTACCTTCCACTCCGAACAGGCGATTGCCTACGGTACCCAGATGGTCGGCGGCGTGTCACCGGGCAAGGGTGGCACCACCCACCTGGGCCTGCCGGTGTTCAACACCGTCCGTGACGCCGTGGAAGCCACCGGCGCCACCGCCTCCGTCATCTATGTGCCAGCGCCGTTCTGCAAAGACGCCATCCTGGAAGCCATCGATGCCGGTATCAAGCTCATCGTCACCATCACCGAAGGCATCCCGACCCTGGACATGCTCGAGGTCAAGGTGAAGCTGCAGGAAACCGGCGTGCGCATGATCGGGCCCAACTGCCCGGGCGTCATCACCCCGGGTGAGTGCAAGATCGGCATCATGCCGGGCCACATCCACAAGCCAGGCAAGGTGGGCATCGTCTCCCGCTCCGGCACCCTGACCTACGAAGCGGTCAAGCAGACCACGGACGAGGGCTTCGGCCAGTCCACCTGCGTCGGTATCGGTGGCGACCCCATCCCGGGCTCCAACTTCATCGACATCCTGGAGATGTTCCAGAACGATCCCAAGACCGAAGCGATTGTGATGATCGGCGAGATCGGCGGCAGCGCCGAGGAAGAAGCGGCGGCCTACATCAAGGCCCACGTCACCAAGCCGGTGGTCTCCTACATAGCAGGCGTCACAGCCCCGGCTGGCAAGCGCATGGGTCATGCGGGCGCCATCATCGCCGGTGGCAAGGGCACCGCAGCAGAGAAATTTGCCGCCCTGGAAGATGCAGGCGTGAAAACCGTGCGCTCCCTTGCCGATATCGGCAAGGCTCTGCGTGAAGTAACCGGCTGGTAAGTTAGTTAGCCTGTTATCTCTGATAGAAAAATGCCGCCCAATGGGCGGCATTTTTATGAGCATATTAAAACACATTTTATATACAACTAGATCTTGAGGTATTCTCAAAGTAGGATATGGTAAATTCAGTGTGATACCATATTTTTATTTTAGTGAGTTGTATTATTTATGATTAAACTATTTGACACAAATCAAAGTAAAACTGTACTTGCTAAGTTCAGGCAAAAAATTGATGGCTTAATCCCCTTGAATGATTTCGATAAACAGCGAAATAGTCTGATTCGTTTAGTAATTAATGCCATGGATAAGAACCCTGATGAATGGAACAACTTTTGTCAAATAAATATAAAGTGGATTGGTGATCAATTTATTAGTCGATTGGCAGATAAAGATGAGCTAAGTAAAGAGCATTTGGATGACATTTGTTCAATGTGTTTCAGGTTTCTTTTTGAATTGTATCTCTCAACTAAAAATGACTTATCTTTTGAGTTCGAAAGAGCCAGGAAATTTGTATTTAATAATATGGAGTTGTTTGAAGAGTCAGCTAGAGAGCAAATTGAGTTCGCAATACGTGATATGCCTATAACTATTTTTAAGGCTGTTGCAAACAGTGACGAGATTGACTCACTTAAAAATTTTGATGCTGTTGCGGCGAAGGCTAAGCAACTTAAAGAAGAATGGGATAAAGATTTAAGTGAAAGAGAACGTCGAGTAAAATCAATTGAGGATTCTCTGTCTAGATATGAAAATGCATATAATTTTGTTGGTTTGTATCAAGGCTTTGATGATTTATCAAAAGAGAAGATACGTGAACGCGATGGGATTCTTGTTTGGCTTAAGCTGTTATCATTGGTTATAGTTTTACCGATAACCGCGGAGCTTATATTTATTTATGTCAATATTGATAGTTTATCTGTCATCAGAGATGGCTTGCTGGTATCCATTTTCCCTACAATATCTTTAGTCGCAATATCTATATATTATTTCAGAGTCCTTCTCTTTAATTATAAATCGGTTAAGTCACAGTTATTGCAGATTGATCTTAGAAAGACATTGTGTCGATTTATACAAAGTTATTCTAGTTATGCTAGTGAAATAAAAAGCAAAGATGCTGATGCTCTGGAGCGATTTGAAAGAGTTATTTTCTCCGGAATAGTAACGGAGGATGGTAATTTACCATCTACATTTGATGGGGTTGAGCAAATAAGTAAGCTCATAAACTCGGTCAAAGCATAGATTGTATAGTCGTAGATATGATGTTTTTAATTGTGGAATGTATCGAGGAGATAAAGATGGATATCGATAAAGACAGCCTTAAAAATGCTGTTTTAAAAAATCATTACACTTCAGCCATTCAGTCTATTGAGACACATGGAAAATATTGGTTTTCTGATACTCGACCAGCAGCATCTATGTTAGAAGACCTTTTACAAAAGGCTGAAAAAAATGTAATTTTAATTGATTTCCCACCTGTTTGGGAGTCTGTTATATGTCTTGTAGATAGTTATGACAGAGATTCACTTTTAGAAATCGCATACCAACGTCATGAACTTCTCGAAAAAGGAATAGATGTAGTTGAACTGCCTGTATGAAGTATTCTTCATGCAAATTCACACCTAGTTGTTTCGAATAAAGAAACGTATTTGGACGAACGGGGGATTAGTATGCCACAGCTATGTCCTACGGACAGAATCCAACGGGCCAAGATTGTTACGCTGCTGCAACCGTATTGGCCAACAGTGTCTTACTGATGAGTCAATACTGCCGCCGCTTGGGGTAGCAAGCTGGCCACGCTGGTTGCTAATGCCCCTCCGAGCCGGGTTAAAGGGGCAAGCTGAATCCGTGTTCAACCAAGACCATTTGCCCTTGCGCAGCTTCCCTCTCTGTCAGGTCTGACAATCACACCGCGCCATAAAAATGCCGGCTCAGGGGTCGGCATTTCGCTGGTAAAGGCACTAGGCTGGCGGCATCTCCGCTCCGCTCGTAGTTGATTGCCCGTCTTACCGCGTGAGCCTTATTGGGTAAATCGGTCTTGCTGCATACAGACGATGTGAGTGACTTTGATATCGTAGATCTGCTCCAGGGTACCGGCAGGGAGTTCATAGGCAAAACCGCCGCCAACCTTGAAAAATCGGGCCATAAGGCGTATAACCACGCGCTTTACTGGTCTATTTAGCGAGCCCCTCTATGCAGCAAGTCGAGAAAATGCAGCCAACTCCTTTTTGGCAGGAAAAGACCCTGCAACAGATGACAGCTGCCGAGTGGGAGTCCCTGTGTGATGGCTGCGGCAAGTGCTGCCTGAACAAGCTCATTGACGAGGACACCGACGAACTGGTGTTCACCAACGTCGCCTGCGATCTGCTCAACACCAAGACCTGCCAATGTTCCGATTACGGCAACCGCTTCCAGAAAGAGCCCGATTGCCTGCAGATCACATTCGACAAGATTGCCGAGTATGACTGGCTACCCTCGACCTGTGCCTACCGGTTGCTGGCCGAGGGGCAGACCCTGCCCGAATGGCATCCGCTGATCACCGGCAGTCGCTCCGCCATGCATCAGGCGGGACAGTCGGTGCGCGGCAAGGTGATACACGAAGCCCATGCCGGTGAGTGGATCGATCACATCATCACCTGGGCGAGTTGAACCCAGGCCAGCCAAGCCGTTATCCGGTCCACAGTGCTGTTGATATGCCGCAGGGGCAGGGGAGCCATACTCTTCTGCCCCTGCTGCTATCTGGCGGCTTGCCGCGAGCGATACACAGGCTTTGCCTCACCCTGGTCCTCCCTTGCGGGAGAGGGAACCGAGTGCGCTGTGCCTGTGCTCTGGTGGCCAGTCGATGGAGCTCGTTGCGGCTTTTCGCTTCACTGAAAAGAGGGAAGAGACGGGCAGGAGGGTGAGGGGAGAATCCACCCCAGTCCTTTCCGGGTGGAAGGGGAAGGCTGCCATATCCCTTTCGCGTTAATGCCTGCTGGCAAGCAGACATAAAAAAACCGGCGCCTGGGCGCCGGTTTTTAGTCACTGCGACTCTTGCTTACCAATAAGCGATTACAGAGAAGCGGTGAAGGTACGGGTGATGACGTCTTGCTGTTGCTCTTTGGTCAAAGAGTTGAAGCGAACGGCATAACCGGATACGCGGATGGTCAACTGCGGATATTTCTCCGGGTTTTCCATGGCGTCCAGCAGCATTTCACGGTTCATCACGTTCACGTTCAGGTGCTGACCACCTTCCAGATTGGACTCGTGATGGAAGTAACCGTCCATCAGGCCAGCCAGGTTGGCTTTCTGGGATTCCATGTCTTTACCCAAGGCGTTCGGCACGATGGAGAAGGTATAGGAGATACCATCTTTGGCGTAAGCGAACGGCAGCTTGGCAACGGAAGTCAGGGAAGCAACGGCACCCTTCTGGTCACGACCGTGCATCGGGTTGGCACCCGGGCCAAACGGCGCGCCTGAGCGACGACCATCCGGGGTGTTACCGGTCTTCTTGCCATACACGACGTTGGAGGTGATGGTCAGTACGGACTGGGTCGCCACGGCGCCACGGTAGGTGTTCAGCTTCTGAATTTTCTTCATGAAGCGTTCAACCAGGTCACAGGCGATGTCATCGACGCGTGCGTCGTTGTTACCGAACTGCGGGTATTCGCCGTCGATTTCGAAGTCGATGGCAACGCCATCTTCGTCACGAACCGGCTTGACCTTGGCAAACTTGATGGCAGACAGGGAGTCAGCCGCAACAGACAGACCGGCGATGCCGCAAGCCATGGTGCGATAGACATCACGGTCGTGCAGCGCCATCAGGGAGGCTTCGTAGCTGTACTTGTCGTGCATGTAGTGGATGATGTTCAGGGCAGCCACGTACTGCTTGGCCAGCCAGTCCATGAAGTGATCCAGCCTGTCCATCACGTCGTTGTAGTCGAGGTACTCGCTCTTGACCATTTCGGTCTTGGGACCGATCTGGATTTTGAGTTTCTCGTCCATACCGCCGTTGATTGCATACAGCATGGTCTTGGCCAGGTTGGCACGGGCACCGAAGAACTGCATCTGTTTGCCGACGATCATCGGGGACACGCAGCAAGCGATGGCATAGTCATCGTTGTTGAAGTCCGGACGCATCAGATCGTCGTTCTCGTACTGAACGGAAGAGGTCTCGATAGATACCTTGGCGCAGTACTTCTTGAACCCGATTGGCAGCTGCTCGGACCACAGTATGGTCAGGTTAGGCTCAGGGGACGGGCCCATGGTGTACAGGGTGTTCAGCATACGGAAGCTGTTCTTGGTGACCAGGGTACGGCCATCAACGCCCATACCAGCCAGGGTCTCGGTTGCCCACATGGGGTCGCCGGAGAACAGTGAATCGTATTCGGGAGTACGCAGGAAGCGAACCATACGCAGCTTCATGACCATGTGGTCCATCAGCTCCTGGGCTTCTTGCTCGGTGAGCACGCCTTTTTTCAGGTCACGTTCGATGTAGACGTCCAGGAAGCTGGAGGTACGACCGAAGGACATGGCGGCACCGTTCTGGGACTTGACTGCCGCCAGGTAGGCGAAGTAGGTCCACTGTACGGCTTCTTTGGCGCTCGCAGCCGGTACTGAGATATCGCAGCCGTATTTGGCAGCCATGACCTTCATCTGTGCCAGGGCACGGTGCTGCTCGGAGATCTCTTCGCGCAGACGGATGGTGGCTTCCAGGTTGACGCCGTTTTCCAGATCAGCTTGCAGGGACTTGAACTGGGCCAGTTTGTCGGCCATCAGGAAGTCGATGCCGTACAGGGCAACACGACGGTAGTCACCGATGATACGGCCACGACCGTAGGCATCCGGCAGACCGGTGATGACGCCGGACTTGCGGCAGTTCAGGATGTCCTTGGTGTAAACGTCGAACACGCCCTGGTTGTGAGTCTTGCGGTACTCGGTGAAGATCTTCTCGACCATGGGGTCAAGTTGACGACCGTACACTTCGCAAGAGGTCTTGACCATCTTGATACCGCCGTTGGCGATGATGGCGCGCTTGAGCGGCTTGTCGGTCTGCAGACCTACAATTTGCTCCAGGCTCTGATCGATATAGCCGGCATCGTGAGCGGTAATGGTGGAGGGCAGGTCGGTATCAAAATCGACCGGCGCATGGGTGCGGTTCTCGATCTTGATGCCTTCCATGACCTTGTCCCACAGCTTGGTGGTAGCTTCGGTCGCGCCAGCCAGGAAGGACTCGTCACCTTCATACGGGGTGTAGTTCTTCTGGATGAAGTCACGGGTGTTGACAGAGGTCTGCCATTCACCGGCCGCGAAGCCTTCCCATGCTTTTTGGAACTGTTCGTTAAGTTCTGCCATTTTCATTACCTCACACGGTATTGATGTAGTATCCCGCAATCATCCTTAATGATGACGACGGAAGATAAACCAGTAAGTCAGACCAACCATGACGCCACCACCAATGATATTACCTATGGTGACAGGAATGAGGTTGTGAAGGACGAAGTTGGATACGGTCAGATCGGCAAAGGTCGCCGGATCCTGGCCGATGGCCTGCCAAAATTCCGGGCCTGCGACGCTATGGATAGCGATACCGACCGGGATCATAAACATGTTTGCAATGCTGTGCTCGAAACCGGATGCCACGAACATGGCCACCGGGAGCAGCATGACCATCACCTTGTCGGTTGCACTGCGGGCACCGAAGGCCATCCACACGGCGAGACACACCATGAGGTTGCAGAGAATACCGAGGGCGAGGGCCTCGAAGAAGGTGTGGTGGATCTTGTGCTGGGCCACTTTCAGGGCATTGAGGCCCCATTGGCCATTTGCCGCCGTGTACTCGGCCGACATGATGATGAGCGCGACTATGATGAGACCGCCGATGAGGTTGCCGAAGTAGACCAGCCCCCAGTTCTTGAGCAATTGACCCCAGGTGATGCGGTTGGCGGCCTTGGCCACCAGCGTCAGGGTCGTGGAGGTGAACAGCTCGGCACCGAGCAGCACACACAGAATAAGACCGAGGGAGAAACAGAGACCGCCGACCAGTTTGCTGAGGCCCCAGGCCACATCGCCGGCACCCGTGGTGACAGTGATGAAAAAGACAAACGCGATGGCGATGAAAGCGCCTGCTGTGATGGCCAGGGGGATGACCTTGTGTGCAGGCTTGGTAGCCTTGGCATAGGTGATGTCTTCTGCCAATGCTGCGATGGCTTCTGGCTTGAGACAATCAAAGGGAGATTCTGCTTTCAATTCTCATGTACCTGCTGTTTTGCCTGTGGAAATCATAACAAAGGGCCAGATCGTCAAAATTGACTCCGATCAAGAATTGCAGATTGTGAATGTAATTTTACTACAAATATTTGAGTCCTCTGGAAGCCGTTCTTTACACCAGGTTTCAGCTGAAACAGAAATGGTGCTTTTTTAATGCAATGATTTTAAAGAATTTCTTTGTCAAGCCATAAAACAGGCACTGGCAAGGCATCTTTGCATCCGTTCCGCATCATGCCCCCTTTGCTGCCAATCCCCTTAGGGGTATTTTTTGTTTTTTATTTCATCTTTGAATAACAAACCCCTCGCCAGGACGCCATATAACAGAAGGGGCCATCAAGGCCCCTTCAACAGACTATCACATCAGGCCCAGCTATGGGCTCGTTTGGCTTTTTGCAGTTTCTCGTAAGCGGCCAGCAGCTTCTGGTGCAGCGGGAACTGGGCGAGTGACAGATCCGCCGCCTCCAGTCCGTGGAAGCGTGCTTCACCGCGGGCGTTAGCCCAGGCATGGGCCAGGGTCTCTTCCCCGTACATGCGGGTAAAGACGGCGCGGTACTGCTCAGGATCACGCTCCTCGTCGATGAACAGCTCGACACAGGCGCGCAGCGCACGGTAATAGTTGGCGCGATCAGCCGGGAACACGGACTGGTTGAACTCCATGGTCCAGTCGATGAGATCCAGCGCCGTCTCCAGCTCACCGGCGGCCAGTGCCAGCATGGCTTTGAGCTCGCCCACCCGCAGGGTGTGCAGGGCGGTGCCCTTGGCGGCGGCGATGCCGAGCAGTTCGCGCACCCGGGTACGTTCGTCATGCCCTTCTTCGTCCAGTTGATCGAACAGCGCCATGTACTGATCGCTTTCCCACTCCAGGGACGGCAGCGCCAGGATCACTTCCCGCAGGTTGGCACCCATGTTGTTGTTGGCCAGCAGCAAGTCTTCGGCCGGGTAGATGTCGGACATGCCCGGCACTAGGATACGGCAGGCGTAGACGCCCAGATGCTCATAGTCGGCGATGTAGACCGGCTGCTCCAGCTCGTGGAAGATGCCGATCAGGTGGTCGAACTCCTCCTGGGAGGTACCGCGGAAATCCCAGTCAGCGAACTCGAAATCCGTATCCTGCTTGAACAGATCCCAGCTGATGAGGCCGGAGGAGTCGATGAAGTGAGTTTCCAGATTATGGTGATCCGCCACCTGCTCATTGTCGAATGACGGCGGCACGAACACGTCCAGATCCTTCAAACCACGGCCCTGCAGCAGCTCGGTGACGGTACGCTCGAAGGCCACTTCGAAGCGCGGGTGGGCGCCGAAGGAGGCAAAGCAGGTGCCGTTGCTCGGGTTGAGCAGCACCACGCAGATGACCGGATAACGGCCGCCCAGGGAGGCATCGAAGCTGTAGATAGGGAAACCTTCGGCCTCGAGCGCGGCGATGGAGGCAGCGATCCCCGGATAACGGGCAATCACCTCGTCCGGGATCAGTGGCAGGCTCAGGGCCTCGGCGATGATCTTGTTCTTCACGTGGCGCTCGAACACTTCAGAGAGTGCCTGAGTGCGCGCCTCGGTGCGGGTGTTGCCGGCGCTCATGCCGTTGGAGACATAGAGGTTGCCGATGATGTTCATCGGGATATAGACGGTCTCGTGGTCAGACTGACGCTCGAAGGGCAGGGCGACGATGCCGCGTTCTTCGTTGTTCGACTGCAGATCCACCAGCATGTCGGCGGTCACTTCACCGTCCGGGTTGTAGAACTTGCGGGTGAAGCTGTCGAGCAGACCGGCCGGGAACTGGTCACCCTCGATGGGGAACCACTTCTCGTTCGGGTAGTGAACGAAATCCCCGTTCGCTGCCTGCTCACCCAGATAGAAGTCGGCGAAGAAGTAGTTGGTGGAGAGGCGTTCGAAATATTCGCCAAGGGCGGAGGCGAGGGCCGCCTTCTTGCTGGCACCCTTGCCGTTGGTGAAACAGAGGGCGCACTCCTTGTCCCGGATGTGCACGGACCAGACATTGGGCACGGGGTTGAGCCAGGAGGCCTCTTCAATATCAAACCCCAGGGCTTGCAGCTTGGTCTGAAAACGGTCGATGGAGTCTTCCAGTGCCGCGTCCTTGCCGGGAATAAAAGTGTGGTCGGTCATCACAATATCCTGATTTTTATTGGCTCATGTTTGGCCGCAGATAATAGCAGGGGTCAGCCCGTTTGGCAGGCAAAAAACAGGATTGGAACCTGGGAGCCCCAGCGTTGATCCCGCGCCAACCTTGCGCAAGAAGCTGGGGGATACCCGCTTGGCGGCCAAGGCTACGGCGGGGTGGCGGATATTGCAGCGAACGGCACAGAATATTGCGCAATTCGACTTGCACCCGCCGTCACAATCCGTAATGTGGACAGACGCATTTTTCGCAACACGTATTTTGTAATCTACTTGTGAACGGCCCGCGTCGGACAAGGGGTTACGGGTTTCAATACACAGTTTCTATAACAGCTATCCAGGGTAGGACATTATGAAAAAAGTAGGTTTGGTCGGTTGGCGTGGCATGGTGGGCTCGGTATTGATGAGCCGGATGCAGGAAGAGAAGGATTTTGCCCGTATTCAACCCACCTTCTTCACCACCTCCCAGGCCGGTGAGGCCGCCCCCAACTTCGGTGTGGATGCTGGTACCTTGCAGGATGCCTTCGATATCGCGGCGCTGGCCAAGCAGGATATCATTATCACGGCGCAAGGCGGCGACTATACCAAGGATGTCTATCCCCGCCTGAAGGCCGCTGGCTGGCAAGGCTACTGGATTGACGCCGCCTCCTCCCTGCGGATGGAAAAAGACGCCGTCATCATACTGGATCCGGTCAACGGTGACGTCATCGAACAGGCGCTGAACAAGGGGCTCAAGACCTTCGTCGGCGGCAACTGCACCGTCAGTCTGATGCTGCTGGCCCTGGGTGGCCTGTTCAAGGCCGATCTGGTGGAGTGGGTCAGTGTGGCGACCTATCAGGCTGCATCGGGCGGTGGCGCCCGTCACATGCGCGAGCTGGTCACCCAGATGGGCTTGCTGCGCGACGAAGTGGCGGTGGAGCTGGCGGATCCCGCCTCTGCCATCCTGGATATCGAGCGCAAGATCACCGAGAAGACCCGCTCCGGCACCTTGCCGGTGGACAACTTCGGCGTGCCGCTGGCCGGTGGCCTCATCCCCTGGATTGACACCAAGCTCGACAACGGCCAGAGCCGCGAAGAGTGGAAGGGCCAGGCCGAGACCAACAAGATCCTGGGGATCGAAGATGCCGCCATTCCGGTGGATGGTCTGTGCGTGCGGATCGGTGCCCTGCGTTGCCACAGCCAGGCCTTCACCATCAAACTCAAAAAAGACGTGCCGCTGGCGGAGATCGAAGCCCTGCTGGCCGCCCACAATGACTGGGTGAAAGTGATCCCCAACGATCGCGACATCACCGCCCGCGAGCTGACACCGGCCGCCGTCACCGGTACCCTCAGCATACCGGTGGGGCGTCTGCGCAAGCTCAACATGGGCCCGGAGTATCTGGCTGCCTTCACCGTGGGTGACCAGCTGCTGTGGGGCGCCGCCGAGCCCCTGCGCCGCATGCTCAACATACTGCTAGCCCGTGGCTGAAGTTGATAGACAATGGATAATGAAATGACAGGGGGCTCAGGCTCCCTGTTTTTTTGCCTCTTTTTTATATCGACACTGTGTGACAGCCAGGGCTATGTCGGCTGTGTTGTCTCTTGTATTGATACCGACTGTTTCGTTATTAAGTGAACGGGTAGCATCACTTCGCAACCCATTATTTTTCTCTGGCTCAATAGCCATGTTTCACTATTTTTCATGCAGTATCCGTTCATGGCCTGAGTTGTCGAAAACAGTGATGATTCATCTTTATTTGAAATAATGGACGGGCTGGCCGCTATTAAGCTGCGGCCCTTGTCATCTTATGGTTTGTTACAAATGAGGGCGCCCGCAGGATATCCCTCAAGACCCCGATTGATTACACTGGCGGCCTTGGCCCCTCGTGCCCGCCTGTATGCCGATATGTCACCACGAAACTATGCATCCATGTGGCATCCATGTGGCTGTCAGTGAGGCGAGGGCGTGCTGATCAGGCACCATGGCCAGATATCCCTGCGGATAAGCAGATAAATTGCGGCGCAGCTGGCGACTGATATGAATATGAAAAATATGAAATAAGTGCAACAACAGAAAACAATAATAATGTTCAGGCTTGAGAATTGGGACATAACATGAGAGTCGTGTGGAGTGTATTGTATTTCTTCAGTGTTGTTGCCCTGGCTGGCCCAGTGCTGGTCAAGGAGCAGAAAAAGGGCAGCAATCCGCTGATCGTCCCTTATCAGCAATATCGGCTGGATAATGGCCTGACGGTGATCCTGACGCCGGATCACTCCGATCCTCTGGTCTATGTAGAGATGAATTATCGGGTCGGGTTGGCCGAAGAGGCGCCGGGTCAGTCCGGTATGGCCCACCTCTTTGAACACATGATGTTTCAGGGCTCGGCCCACGTGGGGAAGCTGGGACATACCCGTCTGTTGCAACAGGTGGGGGGGCGCGGCATCAACGGGCTGACGACGCGGGATCAGACCCGCTATTACCAGACGGTGCCGGCCAACCAGCTGGAAAAAGTGCTCTGGCTGGAGTCGGATCGGATGGGATTCCTGCTCGATAACCTGTATCAGCAGAAGTTTGATGCCAAGCGTGACGTCGCCAAAAACGAGCGCGCCGAGTTTGTCGACGGGCCAGCCTATGGTCGGGTGCCGGAGGTGCTGAATCGGACCCTCTATCCACCCAATCACCCCTACTTCAATACGCCATTCGGGCGAGTCGAGGATCTGGATCGTCTCACTCTGGAGGATGTACGCCAGTTCTTCCTGCGCTGGTATGGCCCCAACAACGCCACTCTGGTGATAGGTGGCGATATCCAGCCAGCGCAAACCCTGGCCTGGGTCGAACGGTATTTCGGCACCCTGCCTGCAGGCCCCAAGCTGTCCCGTTCAGTGACCCGGCCTGTTGCCCTGAAAAAGAGCCGCTACCGCACTCTGGTTGATCAGGTCGCTGAGCCCATGCTGGTGCTGGCCTATCCCACCGTCTCTGCCCGGGAACCCGGCTTTGAAGCCCTGGACCTGTTGGCCGACCAATTGGGTGGCTCAGCCAGTGGCGTGCTGCAACAGCAGCTGCAACAAAGTGGCAAGCTGGTGTCTGTCTTTGCCAACCATGAGTGCGGTGTGCTCGCCTGCATGCTGGTGATCAGGGCGATCCCCAATCTGGCGCAGGGGGCGGAGCTTGGGCCCATCAAGAACGAAATAGACAATGTCATCGCCCGTTTTGCTCGGGATGGGGCCTCCAAAGCCCAGATAGACCACTCGGCCAATGCCTTGCGTGCCGATCTCATCTGGTCGCTCGACAGCGTGGCTGGCAAGGCCGAGCAGTTGAGTACCGGGCATAGCCTGTTTCAGGATCCCAATTATTTTCATCGCTATCTCGAGCGAATAGCCAGGGTAACCCCCGCCGATCTGCAGCGGGTGCTGCAACGTTATGTACTGCAAAAACCCAGGGTGGTGCTGAGCGTCGTGCCCGGGGATCACCTCGAATGGCAGGCAGATCCTGCCAATTTTGTCGAGCCGCCCCCCTTGCCACCGACCTTGTCCCACACCCGGCTGGCCCCCCGCCTTGTCAAGGAAACCCTCGACAGGCGCAAGATGCCCGCAAGTGGTGGTGCTCTGGCGGTGCCCATACCGACCCTGTGGCAAGCCAGCCTGGGGGATCGGGTCTCACTGCTCGGCCACTACAGCGACGAGGTGCCGGCCTTTGCCATGAGCATACATTGGCCCGGCGGACGCAGGGCCGAGCCGGATGGCAAGGCCGGACTGGCGGAGCTGACAGCCGGCATGCTCTTCCAGGGCAGCGAGCGTTGGCAGCTGGCCTCCATTGAGGAGCGAGTGCGTCAGTTGGGCGCCAGACTCAGTTTTGGTCATGACGGTAGCCACAGCACTGTCTGGATACAGGGCGTGACCTCCCACTTTGACGAGACGCTGGCCCTGGTGCGGGAGCTGCTGCTTCAGCCGGCCTTGCGCCCGACGGACTTCCAGCGCATCAAGCTCGAGACCCGGCAATGGCTGAAACAACAGGCAAGGGATCCGCAGTGGCAGGCCGACCAGCAGTTTTATGCGCTGATCGACGGATTGGCCAGGGTGCCGGATCCGCAGGCCCAGTGGCAGACGCTGACCCTGGATGACGTGCGAGCCTTCTATCACTCCGTGTATCGCAGCGGTGAGGCCCGGGTCGTAGTGAGCGGCGATCTGGCGCAGGAGAAGGTGATGAGTGCACTCTCTTTTCTGGTTGAGCCAGAGGGGCAGTCACCCACCTTGCAGCCTCTCGGGTTTACCGGCCAGCAGGCCAGACGCGCCATCTATCTGGTGGACAATCCCGGTGCCAGCCAGAGCCTTGTTCGCATGGGCCGTCGTGCCATGGCGAGCGATGCGGTTGGCGAGCAGTTTCTGGCCCGGTTGATGAATGCTTCCTTGACGGATCGTCTTCATATTCGGCTTAGGGAAGAGCTGGGGTATACCTATGGGATCCACCCCTCATTCAATGGCAACAGCAAGGCGGGTCATTTCTTGCTGGAGAGCAGTGTGCGCACCGACGTCACCCGGGCCGCCTTGCAGCAGATCTTGCAGGAGCTCGATAAATACCAGCGGCAGGGCCCCACCCGGCTGGAGGTGAGAACCCTGCGTGAAGGTGTGCTCAACCGCCAGGCGCTGGATTACGAGACACTGCCCCAGGAGGTGGATTACATGTTGCCCATCTTGCTGGATAAGTGGCCGCAAAATTACGTGGAGCAGCGGGTGCAGGCGGTCAGCCAGCTGTCGGCGTTGACCCTGAGAGACCTTGCCCGGCGCTGGCTCGATCCCGATGACATGGTGATAGTGGTCGTGGGGGATGCCAAGATACTGGCCCCTGAACTGGCGACCTTGGGCTGGCCGGTGAAGCGGGTGGCGCTCGGTTTCTGACATCGACTGTTGGCTTGCCGCGCCATTACCTCTTGCCGGCAGATCAGGCAGCCATAAAAGAGCCCGCCCCATCACAGCGATGGGGCGGGCTCTTTGTACGTCAGATTGTCTGTCCGCCGTAAAGGTTAGCCTTTGTCCGTCAGACGAGGGCCAGTGCCGCTGCCAGATCGGCGATCAGATCGTCGGCGTCCTCCACGCCGATGCTGAAGCGGATGAGATCGTCATTCACCCCGGCGGCGAGACGGCTCGCTTCGTCCATGGCGGCGTGGGTGGTGCTGGCCGGATGGCAGGCCAGGCTCTCGAGATCGCCGAGGCTCACCGCCTGCACGAACAGTTGCAGGTTGTCGAGCAGGGTGGCGCAGCGCGCAAAGCCCCCTTCAAGCTCTATGCTCACCATGCCGCCAAAGCCGCTGGCGAAGGCGCCGAGGGCGTCGTGACCCGGGTGGTTGGCAAGGCCCGGGTAGATCACCTTCTTCACTGCCGGGTGAGCGGCCAGGAACTCGGCCACTTTCTGCGCATTGTGCAGGTGGGCATCCATGCGCAGGGGTAGGGTCTTGACTCCCCGTTGCAGCAGGTAGGCCTCCTGCGGGCCTATGGGGGAGCCAATGTGCTTGAGCGCCACCGTGCGGATGGATTTCATCAGCGCGTGGGAGCCAGCCACCACACCGGCGATGATGTCGCCGTGGCCGCCCAGATATTTGGTACCGCTGTGCATGACGATGTCGATGCCAAGCTCCAGCGGGCGCAACAGATAGGGAGTGAGGAAGGTATTGTCACACACGGTGATGGCGCCCACCTTGTGGGCCGCTTCCACTACCACCCGCGGATCCACCACCTTGAGGGTGGGGTTGGTCAGGGTTTCGAACAGTACCACCTTGGTGGCGGGACGAATGTTGGCCAGCAGATCCTGATCGCTCTCATAGGCGGTGACCTTGATGCCGGCGCGGCTGAAGGTCTGTTTCAGGAAGGCATCTGTGCCGCCGTAGAGCGGACCTATGTAGGCCACTTCATCGCCGCTGTCGGCCAGGGCATACATGATGGCGCTCACCGCCGCCATGCCGCTCGCCACCACCAGCGCCTCGTCGGCGCCCTCAAGGGCCGCCAGTTTTTGCTCCAGCTCGGCTGTGGTGGGATTGCCAAAGCGGCTGTAGATAAAGCCGGGGGCTTGACCCGCGAAACGCTCCTTGCCCGCCTGGGCATTGAAGTAGCTGAAGGTGCTGCTCTGGTAAAGCGGTGTGGTGAGGGCGCCGGTCTGGGGATCGATCCGTTGGCCGCTGTGCACGCTCATTGTCTTGAATTTCATTCTATTACTCCGTCATTGCCAGGCTGTGGCTTAACTGCTTGTGTCATCTGGATGGCGGGACGCCGCGGCGTCCCCCGTTTAATAGGTATGGCAGAGTCAGGCTGGCTGAGGTTCGCGCCGCTCGCTGCTTGTCGTCTGCCCGCTTGCCATCTGTTCGTTGGCTGACGCCGGGTCGGCGGTATAGTGGCGTGCCGCCACATCCGAGTGGGAGCGCAACCGTCCTTTCAGCACGTTTTCCCCCACCTGATAGAAGAGCGGGTTGGCGGGGTCGCTCTCGGGGCCTTGCGCCTGCGCCGCCAGACTCGGCGACAGGGTCAGCAGCGGCACAGTGGCATCGAGCCGCGCCGCCATAAAGAAGGCGCAGGAGAGGCGCGATACCCCTGGCGGTGGGCTCACCACCCTGTGCAGGGTGGCCTTGAGGTAGCCGTTGGAGGCCAGCTCAAGCAACTCGCCGATATTGACCACCAGGGCCCCCGGCAGGGGCGGCGCAGGGATCCAGCCTGCCGCCGTCTCTACCTCAAGCCCGGAGTGATCGTCCTGCATCACCAGGGTCAGGTAGCCGGGATCCTTGTGGGCGCCCACTCCCTGGCTGCTGCTACCTGCTTCGCGTCCCGGATAGTGGATGAGCTTCATGTGCTGATAGGGCTTGCCGCGAATGCTGGCATCGAACACTCCCTGCGGCTGCGCCAGCACCTCGGCGAAGGCGTCGAGCAGGGTGAGGGTGATGTCGCTGAGGCGATCCTGCCAGGCCAGCAGATGCGCTTTCATCTCGGGCAGGGCGGCAGGCCACTGGTTGGGGCCTATCAGCCGCTGCCAGGGGGCATGGATCTCGTCCTCTGCCAGCGCAGGCGTCTCATTCATGATGTCGAACTGCTCCCGCCTGTCCGGCCGCTGGCGGGTGAGTTCGGCGCCCACCTGGTTGTAACCGCGAAAATGGGGGGAGTGTACCATCTGCACTGCCCGTTTTTCCTGCTCCGGCAGGGCGAAGAAGCGGGCCGCCAGCGCCAGGGTCTCTTGCTGCTGCGCCTCGCTCAGGCCATGGCCTGTCAGATAGAAAAAGCCGATGTCGCGGGCCGCCCGGCCAAGCTTGGCCAGCATCTGGCGACGAGTCGCAGGGGCGCCACCAAGGGCGGCGAGATCGATGATTGGCAGTGGTGAATGTTCCATGTGCACCTCCTCATTTTCTGAGTACCGGGGCTTTCCCGACGACTCAGTGCAAACATGACAGCGCGGGTCGGTGGTGACACACCGGGCCGACCGGTAAAGATGGCGCCATTTGGATTGAGGGTGATGCTACTGTTCGGCGTTATAAGACGGAAACAACAAATTATTCTTAGTTATATACAAAAATCGAAATAGAATTCGACACCCATTCAGGTGGGTGTTTATTGAGCGGTTAACGGGGCTGTGTTCCGACTGTCCCATCAGCGCAGCGGGCCCCCGGCTATTGCGAGAGCACGCGGCTGGCTGGCATAGCGTTCACTGGCGGGAGTGGGCCGGGCTATCGGAGACGAGAAACAAGAAGGGAGGCTGATGCCTCCCTTCTTGCTGTGTGCTTTGAGCAGGGATCAGACAAGGGCCTGATCGGTGAGCGCGCTCACTCGGTTGCCCACTCAGTAGCCCAGAGTAAAGCGCTGGCGCAGGTGGGCCGGTTTTTCCACCTCGTTCAGCACGCCATCGGCCAGATCGCCGACCGTGATCCCGGCAGGCTTGTCACCGCTAAAGAGCACCTGATCGCCACCGAGGTGATAGCCACCGCGCTTCTCGCCGGGTTCGAGGAACACGGGCGGGGAGACGAAGCGCCAGTCGAGGGTGGTTTCACGGCGCAGGGCGGTGAGACCGTCGCGGGCCGCCAGTGCGCCCTGCTTCCACTCGGCCGGGAAGTCCGGGGTATCTACCAGCTGTACGCCGGGGGCGATTTCCAGGCTGCCGGCACCACCGACCACCAGCAACCAGCTGCGGGCGGTCACGGCCGCCGCGACTATGGCCTTGGCCCCTTTGAGGTACTGGTCGTAGATGTCCGGTGCGGTCCAGCCCGGGTTGTAGGCGCTGATCACCCGGTCGTGCCCCTTGAGCACCTCGGCCAGTGCCTGTGGGTTTTGGGCATCTACCGCCACGGCGGTGACCTGCGGGTGGGCAGCCACCTTGCTGACATCGCGGACGATGGCGGTGACGTGATGGCCGCGGCTGACGGCTTCATTGAGGATGGCTGTACCGACAAAACCGCTGGCACCGATCAGGGCAATTTTCATGGGTGATTCTCCTTCACTGTTGGAATGGGGCTATCCTACTCCGCCAAATGTGATTTAATAATCGACTGTAAAATTGATTCACTTGTAAGCTGGATTTAATAATGGAACAGCTCAGACGTTACGCCATCTTCGCCGCCGTGGTAGAGGCGGGCAGCATGACGGGCGCCGCCAAGGCTCTTGGCATGACCCCCTCCGCCGTCAGTCAGCATATCAGCCAGCTGGAGAGCCTGCTCGGCCTCACCCTGCTGCACCGTTCCACTCGTCGCCTCAACCTGACCGAGGCGGGGGAAGTGGTGTGGCAGGGGTGCCAGTCGCTGCAACAGACGCTGAACCAGACCGAGCTGCGCCTTTCCGAGGTGCGCGACAGCCTGCTCGGCGAGGTGCGGATCACGGCGCCCGTGGGGATGGCGGGCCAGCCGCTGGCGCGGGCCTTGTCGCCCCTGTTGCAGGCCCATCCCGGCCTGTGCATCCAGATCATCGCCGACGACGAGAAGCGGGATCTCATCGCCGAGCGCATCGACGTGGCGCTGCGGGTCGGTACCCTGTCCGACTCCAGCCTGGTGGCGCGCAAGCTGGGTCAGACCCGGATGCTGCTGTGTGCCTCGCCCGCCTATCTGGCGCGCAAGGGTACACCGCGCAGTCCGGCAGATCTGCTTGAACACGACTGGCTGGCGGCGGACATGCTGAGTGGAGGCCTGACCTTCTTCGACGACAAGGGGCAGGGTCACAAGGTCAAACCCAAGCCCAGGGTGGTGTGCAACAACGTGCTGCCGTTGCGCCAGTTCACCCTGGCGGGGCAGGGGGTCTCGCTGCAACCGGAGGGGGAAATCGCCGAGGATCTCGCCCAGGGTCGGCTGCTGGAGCTGCTGCCGGGCTTCCGGGTGCCGCCCATGGAGATCCATGCCATCACTCCCCAGCGGGAGATCCCGGAGAAGGTGCGGCGGGTGATCACGGCCCTGCGCAGCCACTTCGCCGAGCCCTCGGGGGCCGTGCCGGCGCGCCCCTGAGCCGGGTGGCAACCTGCTCGTCCCGACTTGCAAACACAGAGGGCAGCCTGTTGGCTGCCCTCTGTCGTTCGCCTTGACTCCGGCGCTATTTCATATAAAGGCCGCCGTTGATGGCCAGGGTTTCCCCCGTGATATAGGCGCCCGCTTCGCTCGCGAGGAAGGCCACGGCGGCGGCGATCTCCTCCGGCTTGGCGAGGCGGCGCATCGGAATGTCGGCCTTGATGCTGTCGAGGATATCGCTGCGGATCGCCTCCACCATGGGGGTGGCTGTGTAACCGGGGGCGATGGCGTTGACCGTGACCCCGAAGCGGGCTCCTTCCGCCGCCAGCGCCTTGGTAAAGCCCAGCATGCCCGCCTTGGCCGCCGAGTAGTTGACCTGACCGAACTGTCCCTTCTGGCCGTTGACCGAGGAGATGTTGATGATGCGGGCATCGCGCTGCTCGCACATGGCGTCGAACAGCGGCTGGGTCACGTTGTAGAGGCTGCACAGATTGGTGTGGATCACCTCGAACCACTGCTCTGGCGCCATGCGCTTGAAGGCGCCATCCCGGGTGATGCCGGCGTTGTTGACCAGCACGTCCACCCGGCCCTCGTCTTGCAACAGGCGACCCAGGGTCTCGCGGCACATGGCGGTGTCGGCCACGTCCAGCGGCAGCAGCCGCACCTGATCCGGCCGATAGCCCTGCTCCCCGTACCAGTCGTGGGCCGCCGCACTGTTGCCGCTGGAGTGGGTGGCGATGATGCGATACCCCTGGGCCAGCAAGGCAGTGGTGATGGCGGATCCGATGCCGCCACGGGCTCCGGTGATCAAGGCAATTTTCTTCATCTTGGCTCTCCCTGAAAAAGATTCGAACGAGGACTTTATGGGCTTTCAAATCTAATTGATATATTTGTTTTCAAACAATCTGACAGGGAAACGCGTCACTTTTGTGACAGTCTGACAACCTGGCTTGACGGCCTTGTTGAGGGCTTAGGTGAGCGCGGGGGGTTGAGCCACAAACGGGGCGTGCGCTGTTCGCCGGTGGCCGCAGACCACTTGCCGCCGGGGCAGCGGCCATGTTTAATGTGGCCACTTGGGCGAGCGTGCCCCTCTGCTGGCAGCGATCCCGACCACCCGATGACACCGACCTTCCCCCTCGCATCCCCTGGCCCTGTGCCACAGGCGAGCGCCCATTTCACCCGCATCGAGCGGGTGCTCGACTACATCCACGGGCATCTGGATCAGCCATTGTCGCTGGAGCAGCTGGCCGAGCAGAGCTGCTGGTCGCGCTGGCAGTTGCAGCGGGTCTTCTTGCACGAGACAGGGCTGACGGTGGCCCACTATGTGCGCGAGCTCAAGCTGAGCCTGGCGGCGGAGGCGCTGCTCACGAGCCGCCAGCGGGTGCTGGATCTGGCGCTGAACTACGGATTTGGTTCCGAGGTGAGCTTCAGCCGTGCCTTCAAGCAGCAGTTCGGCTGCTCGCCGCTGGCCTATCGCAAACGGGGTCTGCGGCTGGGATTGCGCACCCCGCTGGTGCGAGCGCCTATGCCGCTTGCCAATACTCCCCGATTGGTGCAGGTAAGGGTCGAGAGCCAGTCGGGTTTCATGCTGCAGGGGGTCAGGGGACTGATCCGCGGGCTCTTTGCCAGCTCGCCCGATTTTCAGCAGACGGTGCCCGCCATCTGGCGTGCCTTGCGCAGTGCCGGCGGCCTGGACAGGGCCTGCGATCTGATCGGCGTGGTGGATGTGTCAGGGGCGGGGGAGCAGCTGGCCTACTGGGCGGGCGTGGCGGCAGAGGAGGGGAGCGAGCCGCCGAACGGGCTGGCTCGTCTGGCCATTCCGCCCCAGGAGTACGCCGTGCTTACCCACGTCGGCCCCATCAGCCAGCTGGGGCAGACCCTCAACTGGTTCATCTTGCACTGGCTGCCAGCCTCGGGTTATCGGGGGCTGGATGGTTTCGAGCTGGAGCGTTACGCCTTAGGCTTCGATGGTTTGCAACCCGATGCCCACATGGAGTACTGGTTGCCCATAGCCCCCCGCCAGGGCTGAACCCAGTGAGTCGTTTAGCGGCAGGGCGCCCATCGTCCGGCCTGTATCAAGTGCAGTGGCACCCCGCCATTGGCAGCCATCTCATTAAAGCCTACCTTTAGAAAAGATAGCCATTTGAATTCAAGGTCTTTCTCCACTGACATGACCGGTCTTCGAATGGGGCTTTTTTTGCCCCTCTTTTGCCCTTCTTCCTGCCGACATGCCCCAAATTGTTAATTCGAGAGCAAATTAGCACAATAAAATGCAAATGAGATTTGTTACCATTAACTTGTGCCAAGCAGTCGAGGATCAGATGCAACTTGTTCACCCCCCATTGACCCTGGTCGCCGCGACCATCTCCGCCCTGTTGGCCGGCCCCGTGCTGGCCGCCCCCACGTCCAATGCGCAAGGCGCGGTGGCCGATGAAACCCTGACGGTACTGGGCCAGACCTATCGCAACACGGCGACCAAGACCCGGCTCGACCCCATGGAGACGCCCCAGGCCATCTCAGTGGTGGACGGCGAGACCCTGGAGCAGCGTGGTGTGAGCTCGGTGAGCGAGGCGCTGCGCTACGTGCCCGGCGTCAATACCGAGCTGCGCGGCGGGGCGGTCAACCGGCTGGACCTGTTCAATATCCGTGGCTTTGACAACTACCAGAACTTCTACGACGGCCTCTTGCTGCAATACAACGACTGGAACCTGCAACCCCAGATAGATCCGGTGGCCATAGAGCAGCTGGAGGTGTTCAAGGGGCCGACCTCGGTGCTCTACGGCAGCATGCCGCCGGGGGGCATGGTCAACCTCATTGCCAAGCGGCCGCAACGTGAGGCCAGACACAGCCTCAGCGTGGCGACGGGCACCGGCATCCTCAAGGAGCTGACCCTCGACAGCACGGGCGCCATCAATGAGCAGCTTGCCTATCGGCTGGTGGGACTGGCCCGCCAGAAGGAGGGGCAGGCGGTGACTTCACAGGAGGAGCGCTATGTGTTCGCGCCATCGCTGGACTGGCAGTTGAGTGATCGTACCCTGCTCAACCTGAACCTCTACTACCAGAAAGACCCACAAGCGGGCATCTACACCACGGTGCCGGCCAGCAGCTCGGTCAAGTCCAATCCCCTGGGCCAGCTTGGCAGTGACAGCTTCCTCGGCGACGAGAACTGGAACCACTACAGCCGGGAGGTGACCCTGCTTGGCTACAAGCTGAGCCACGACTTCAACGACAACTGGCAACTGCTGCAAAACGCCCGCTACATGGACGCCTCGGCTAACCAGCAGAACACCTACAATGCGGCGCTGGCGGCGGACCACCGCACTCTGGCCCGCAATGCCTATCTGACCGATGAAGAGTCCAAAGGCTTTGTCATCGACAACCAGCTGGCAGGCAAGGTGATGACCGGCAGCGCCCGGCACAACCTGTTGCTCGGAGTCGATTACCAGTATCTGGATGCGCGGGTGCTCTACCGGGATACGCTGGACTATTCCGCCCCCGCCATCGACATCTTCAACCCGAACCACAGCCAGATAGTGCCGGCGGCCCTCACCTTCAACTATCAGGACAGCAAGACCATTCGCCAGTCCCAGACCGGCGTCTATCTGCAGGATCAGGTGCGACTCGACCGGCTGGTGGCCATAGGCGGCGCCCGCTACGACAGCTACCGGATGGACACCGACAGCCAGACCCTCTATCAGGGAGCGGCGAGCCAGTCCCTCGCCAAGATAGATCAGGACAACCTCTCCTTCCGTCTCGGCGCCCTCTATGAGCTGGATGGCGGCTTCTCCCCCTATGTGAGCTATGCCGAGAGCTTCGAGCCGGTAGCGGGGGCGGACAAGAGCGGCAAGGCTTTTGACCCTGCCACAGGCCATCAGTGGGAGGGGGGGCTCAAGTATCTTTCCGAGGACATGAGCAAGACTTTTACCGCCTCGGTCTTCCACATCACCAAGCAAAATGCGCTGGTGACGGATCCGGACAACGTCTACGGGCCCAAGCTGCAGACCGGAGAGATGATCTCCAGGGGCGTCGAGCTGGAGGGGCGAGTCGATCTCACCAGCCAGCTGGATCTGGCGCTGAGTTATACCCGCCAGGACATGGAGATCACCCGCGATACCACCAGCCTGCAGGGCAAGACCCCGGTCTGGGTGCCCAAACAGATGGCATCCCTCTGGAGCAACTACCAGCTGGATAACGGTTTACGGCTGGGGGCCGGTCTGCGTTACGTGGGGGAGGCCCAGCTTGATGCCGCCAACACGGACAGGGTACCGGATTACCTCCTGATGGACATGGCGGTGTCCTACGATCTGGCCCAACTCAGCCAGCGTCTGAAGGGGGTAGAGGCCTCGGTGAGTGCCAGCAACCTCTTTAACAAGACCTACTACTCCTGCTATGACCAGAACAACTGCTGGTTCGGGGCAGAACGCAATATGGAGGCGCGACTCAAATACGTATTCTGACCCTGCGCCCCGGGCCAGTCCCGGGGCCCGCTGCACCACTGGCAGTCCGCGATAGTCGCCAGTTCACCGGGGCCGGTGGGCTTGAGGAACTGACCACGGATACACAGGCTAGTGCGCTTGCGGATCATGGGGCCCTGTTTGCCGTCGCGGCCGGGGTTATTCCTTCGCTCAAGGGGCGGCTGGCGGGAGTGGGGGACAGGCCTCATCTGCTGGCGGCTCCCCCCCATTCAACCCCTGCCGAGGTGGCGGCGGCGCTATATGATCACTGGCGGCTGGCGCACCCTGAGGCGGGGCCGGCCTACTGGCTGACTCGCAGCTGGGGCATGCTCTGCTGGCAATCCCTCTATCTGACCATGGCGGCTGTTTATCGGTTGGGTGTTGTCCCCGCCGTCGATCGCATGGGGCAGGACTATCAGGATGGCGTGGTATCCGGTTTTACCCTGCCGGCCGACCCCATGATCAAGGGGGACATCAGTCTGTTGATCAAGGTGGCTGGCGAGCGGCTGCAAGCCCACTGGCAGGCGCTGTTCGCGCTGCTGGGCGGGGTGCAGCGACTCAGACCGGGTTTCGTGCGCCCGCTGCTGGCCGATGATCTGCTGGCGGCCCTGGTGCGGGTGCCTGACTTTTTCACCCATGTCAGCCGTGAGCAGGTGAGCGAACATGCGCCGCGCTGGCTCGCCGCCTGTGGCCTGCCAGCCGAGCATCTGGCGGGGTGGCGTCCGGCATCGATCCCGGCCGATACGCTGTCCCCCGGTTATGTGCGCCAGCGCTGCTGCCTGCACTACAAGCGCCGCGATGGCGAGCTCTGCGCCAACTGCCCGAGGCGACATGGTGCCACCCACTGCCAGGACGAACCCTGAGGGCGCTGGCTCCCGACTCATCGCAAGCCGCCCCAGGGGCGGCTTTTTTACGCCTCTTTCTGCTCACCCATCTTGCTGCGAATGCGCTCGAACAGGCTCTGCAAACAGGGCTGATCCTTGTCGGCGGCGCGCACGGCCCCATACATGTGGCGGCGCACACCGTTGCCGAGTGGCCTGGCCTCAAGCAGTCCCTGACGCACAAACTCCTCGCTGGCCCAGCGCGGCAGGGCAGCGACCCCGAGCCCGGCGGCGGCCATCTGCAGCATGACGGAGGTATTGTCCACCAGCTTGCAGCGGGCGGGTTCGACCCCGGCCGGTTGCAGGAAGCGGCTGAACACGTCCATGCGGGCCCGCTCCACCGGGTAGACCAGCAGCACCTCCTGCTTGAGATCCTCCGGGGTGATCCGGCCCTGGTGGCATAGAGGGTGATCCGGCGCCATCACCAGGGTGAGATCGAAGGCGAACAGCGGCTCGAAGTGCAGATCCCCGCGGGCCTGTACGTCCGAGGTGAGCAGCAAGTCGAGCTGACCGCCGAGCAGGGCATTGATTGCATCAAAGCCGGGCACAGACTCCACCTCCAGATCCACCCCGGGCCACTGGCGACGAAAATCGGGCAAGAGCGGCAGCAGCCACTGAATGCAGCTGTGGCAGTCCAGCGCCAGGTGCAACCGGCCAGCGTCACCGCTGTGCAGGGCCTGCAGCTGTTTCTCGGTCTGTGCCAGGGCCGGCAGCACCTGGCGGGCCAGAGCCAGCAACTGCTGGCCCGCCGCCGTCAGCACCAGGGGGCGGCTCTTGCGAAGAAAAAGCTCCAGGCCAAGACGGGTTTCCAGCTCTTTGAGCTGATGGGAGAGGGCCGACTGGGTCAGATTCAGGCTCTGCGCCGCGCCGGCCAGCGACCCTTGCTCGGCCAATGCGGTCAGGGTTCTCAAATGTTTGATTTCCAGGCCTGAATTGCTTGGCACTGCCATGACGTGGCTCCTTGTTGCATCAGTTGAAGGCTTTCTTGCATATCCGTTGAAGAGGCTCTTGCACGCTAGTTGCGGATTATTTGAGAGCCAGTTGAAGAGTATTCAATAGCCAAGGCCACCTTATCTTGTCATTTTGGATGTGTAAACATCTGGATGGCCAAATCATCCAGTTTCCCATCAGATGAATGAGCACAAGGAATTGGACCTATGACACGAGCACACACACTGGGCTTCCCCCGTATCGGCGCCAAGCGCGAGCTGAAATTTGCCCTCGAATCCTACTGGCGTGGCGAGACCACTCAGGCAGAACTCATCGCCACCGGCAAGAGCCTGCGTGAGCGTCACTGGCAGGCCCAGCGCACCGCCGGGGTCAACCTGCTGCCGGTGGGGGATTTTGCCTGGTACGACCAAGTGCTCGGCACCAGTTTGCTGGTGGACGCTGTGCCTGCCCGCCACCGCCATGGGGATACCGATCTCGATACCCTGTTCCGGGTGGCCCGTGGCCGTGCGCCGACCGGCCCGTCTGCTGCCGCCGCCGAGATGACCAAGTGGTTCAATACCAACTACCACTACCTGGTGCCCGAGTTCAGCCGTGATCAGCGCTTCAAGCTGGGCTGGAGCCAACTGTTTGACGAAGTGGAAGAGGCCAAGGCGCTGGGGCTGCCGGTCAAGGCCGTGCTGCTGGGGCCCGTCTCCTATCTGTGGCTTGGCAAGGAGAAAGAGAGCGGCTTCTCCCGTCTCGAACTGCTCGACCGCCTGCTGATCGTCTATCAGGAGATACTGGGGAGGCTCTCGGCGCAAGGGGTGGAGTGGGTGCAGATCGACGAGCCGGCCCTGGCGCTGGACCTGCCGGACGAGTGGCGCCTGGCCTACCTCAACGCCTATGAGCGCTTGAGCGGCCCCTGCAAGCTGCTGCTCACCACCTATTTCGGCTCAGTGGCCCATCAGCGCGACATCATCACCAGCCTCAAGGTGGATGGCCTGCACCTGGATCTGGTGGCCGCCCCCGAGCAGCTGGAGACCCTGGTCCCGCACTTGCCGGCCCAGTGGGTCCTCTCGGCCGGTGTGATCAATGGTCGCAACGTCTGGCGTGCCAACCTGGCCAAGCTGGCGCCGACGCTGAAAGCATTGAAAGAGAAGCTCGGCGAGCGGCTCTGGGTTGCCTCTTCTTGTTCCTTGTTGCACAGCCCGGTGGATCTCACCCTGGAGCACGAGCTGGATCCCCAGACCCGCAGCTGGTTCGCCTTCGCCCTGCAAAAGTGCTACGAGCTGGGACTGCTCTCCGACTACCTGGACGGTGGTGACATCGACAAAATCACCGCCTACAGCCAGCCCATCGTCGATCGGGAGTCCGACAGCCGGGTCCACAAGAAAGCGGTGCAGTCTCGTCTGGCCAGCCTGACCAACAGCGATTTCGACCGCCAGAGTGCCTATCCGGTACGGGCGCAGGCGCAGCGCAATGATCTCAAGCTGCCGCTGCTGCCTACCACCACCATTGGCTCCTTCCCGCAGACCTCGGAAATTCGGGTGCTGCGTCAGGAGTGGCGGGCGGGCCGCATTGATGACAGTGCTTACGAGGCGGGCATCCAGGCCCAGATCAAGGATGCCATCGAGCGCCAGGAAGCCATCGGGCTGGACGTGCTGGTGCATGGCGAGGCCGAACGCAACGACATGGTGGAGTATTTTGGCGAGCTGCTGGACGGCTTTGCCATCACCCGCTTCGGCTGGGTACAGAGCTATGGCTCCCGCTGCGTCAAGCCGCCGGTGATCACACGTGACATTGACCGCCCGACCCCCATGACCCTTGAGTGGACCAAGTTTGCCCAGAGCCTGACCGACAAACCTGTCAAGGGCATGCTGACCGGGCCCGTGACCATTCTCTGCTGGTCCTTCCCGCGGGAAGACGTGAGCCGCGAGCAGTCTGCCCTGCAGATTGGCCTGGCCATTCGTGACGAGGTGGCGGATCTGGAAGCCGCCGGCATCAAGATCATCCAGATCGACGAGCCTGCGATCCGTGAAGGGCTGCCCCTGCGCAAGCAGGATCACCAGGCATATCTGGATTGGGCGGTGCGCGCCTTCCGCCTGAGCGCAAGCCCGGTGGTGGACAGCACCCAGATCCACACCCACATGTGTTATAGCGACTTCAACCTCATCATAGAGGCGGTGGCGGCGCTGGATGCGGACGTGATCACCATAGAGACCAGCCGCAGCCAGATGCAGTTGCTTGAAGCGTTCGAGCGCTTCAACTACCCCAACGAGATCGGTCCGGGCGTGTATGACATCCACTCGCCGAACGTGCCGAGCCAGGACTGGATTGAGGATCTAATCCGCAAGGCAGCCAAGCAGATCCCGGCCGATCGGCTCTGGGTCAACCCGGATTGCGGCCTCAAGACCCGGGGCTGGGAAGAGACGGAAGCCGCACTCAAGGTAATGGTCAATGCCACCAAGGCGCTGCGGACCGAGCTGGCCTGATCCCGGCAAGCGTGCAAATCAGAGTGGGAATCTAGAGTGGAAATCTAGAGTGAAAATCTAGCGTGCAGACCAAAGAACAGCGCTGCACATAACAAAAGAGAACGGGCATAACGAAAGAGGGAAGGCGCAAGCCTTCCCTCTGTTTTTGTTGCCGCTTGCCCGCACCCGACCTGCTTGCACTAGGCTCAGGTCAGGCTGATGTCGATGGGGCTGGAAAAGATGAAACCAGGAGTCTGGATCGGTTGTCTATGGGCGCTGTTGTTGACGACCTGCTCGCTGGCAGCACCTGTCCCTGTGCTCAAAATGGTCTATTTCGATGATTTTGCCCCCTACTCCTGGCGGGACGAGCAGGGCAAGATGCGGGGCATCATGGTGGATGTGATGGACAGGGTCGCCAGCGAACTGGATATCAAGGTGAGCCACGAGGGGTATCCCTGGCTACGGGCCCAGAAACTGGTTCGTGCCGGTCAAGCCGACGGCTTCGTCACCGTGCCGACCCTGGAGCGACGGGGTTATACCCGGATAGTCGAGGAGCCGGTCGCCTTCTCTGCACTGACGGTGTTCACCGAGGCAGGACACCCTGGGATGGTGCAGATCCAGCAGGCAAAATCCCTGGCCGATCTCAAAGGGTTTACCATTCTCGACTATATCGGCAATGGCTGGGGCAAGGAGAATCTGGTGGGATTCAAGGTCCATCTGACCATGAATGTGGATAACGTCTTCAAGATGCTCTCGGCCGGTCGGGGCGATCTGATGTTCACCGACTCCATAGTGGCCAACTTCAAGCTCAGCCAGCTGGGGCTGACCGGGCAGATAGTCGAGGTGCCGCTCCAGCTGGGATTGACCCCGCTGACCCTCTGCATCGCCAACACGTCTCCTTTCCACCGCCGGGCCGCCGAGTTCTCCCGCGTCCTGGTCATGCTGCGCCAGAGTGGCCAGCTGGCCCTCATCGAAGCCCGCTATCGATAAGGCATCATAGCGGGGGATACCCCGTCGAGTCATTGTTTCTCTTCATGTTCTCCGGGTCCTGGCGTTAAAACGGCTGGCTTTGGCCGCCCGTTTTAACGCCAAGGGGCAACCCGGTACCGTCAAGCAAGAGAGCCCTGGATGCTTGCTGGTACTGCACGTGGGAGAGAGGGGCTTGCCGCTCCCTAGGTGTTTGCTGGCGCGCCAGCGTCTCGGCAAGCCAGTGGGCATCGAGGGCAATGGCGTTACGATCGTTGACGACCAGGTTGCGGTGCTGGACCCCGAGGCAGCCGTAGCGCGCGGGATCTGTCTGGGTAAAGAGCCCGAGGCAGGGCACACCGCTGGCGGCAGCCAGATGAAGGGGGCCAGTGTCGCAGCTGACAAAGAGGGTGAGGCCGCCGGTGAAGCGGGTCAGTTCGCTTAAGGTGTGAAGGGATACCTGCATGTCGCCAAGCTGGGGTAGAGGGGAGGCAGGATCCGTGAGCTGGATCAGCAGGGCATCCGGGCTGTGGTGGCGCAGATCCCCGAGCAGCCGCTGCCATTGGGGAAGGGAGAGCCCCTTGCCCTTGCGTGCGCCGGTGAAAAAGCCGATGAGGGGGCGGCCGGGATGAGCCTGTGCCAGCGCGGTCAGGTGGGGGCAGGCGGCATGTAGCTGGCTACCCAGTTCAATCTGATCGGCCTGGCTGGCGTGCATGCCCAGCAGCTGCAGCGGTTGGTGAGCGTAGTGGCAGTGAGTGTCGGGCGCGATCAGCCGGTCAAACAGCACATCGCCCCTGGCATCGTCAAAACCCACCTTCTCGCTGGCCCGTACCCAGGCGGCGATCAGGTGATCCGTGCTGGAGGCAAAGGGCACATAGACACTGTCATAGTGTTGGCGACGCAGATGCCACAACCGGGGCAGTGCCGGGATAAGGTGCTTGCCCTGCAACCTGATCTGATGGATGCGCTGCAACTGCTTGTCGCCAAGCAAGGGAAGCAGTTGTCCACCGCTGCACACCAGTTCTATCTCGGCAAAAGGATGGGCGCGGCGTACCTGTTGCAAAAACGGCAGCAGGAACAGATTGTTGCCGATCCGGTTGGTGCTGCGGATGATGAGGATCCGTTGGGGTGGCTGGTTTGAGGCCGGCAGCTTGCCTCGTCTGGCAAGCCAGGCGAGGAGGGATCGCTCAAGCCCGGCCGTCCAGCAACGGCGCTGACCGTCGAAACGACGCAGGGCATCTCTGAGGGTGCTCATACAGGGTGGCTCCGTTCATGACAATGGCTGCAAGGTGACAGGGGATCCTTAAGCCAGTGTTAAGAGAGGAGGAAAAGAGGAAGAAAAAGGGCGGTATCTCGCGAGCCAAAGAGAGGTTCATCTGACGCAATAAAAAGAGCAGCCTGGGCTGCTCCTGCTTTCTGGCGTTGGAAAGGCCTGCCGCCTGCATGGTTCACGGCAGGGGTCTTGATGGCTCAGCGAGAGTAGACGGTTTCCCCCTTGAAGACAGTCAGCTCGACCTCGGTCTCGGCTATCCTGGCCGGTGTTCCGGCCTCGACCAGGGCGAACAGATCCCTGTCCAGCACGATGAAATCGGCGGACTTGCCTGTCTCGATGGATCCTGTGACGGCTTGCTGGCGTACTGCCTTGGCCCCATTGATGGTATAGGCCGCCAGTATTTCGGCGAGGGAGGTGCGCTGATGGGGGCGGTAATCCTCGCCATCGCCCGCCGCTTTGGCGATCCCGGCTGCCATGTTGACGAAGGGGCGGGGGTCCCGGCTGTCCACAGGTGCATCGCTGCCTGCCACCAGGATGGCGCCCGCCTTGCGAGCATTCTCGACCGGATAGAGCGCATCGTGCAGGTAGCCGAGGGGGTCATACAGTGCCTCGCTCAAGGATTGTCCTGCTCTGGTCGGCTGGATGAAGGGGGTGACCAGCATGTCATAGGCTATCTGGGGCGTGGTCCAGGCGTAGGTGAAGGTGAGATACAGCCCCAGCTCCCCCAGCCTTTTCTGATCGTCAGGGTGCACCACCTGCAGGTGGGCCAGGGTATGGGGGATCCCCTTGTCACCATTGCTGGTACGGGCGGCCTGCAAGGCATCCAGTCCGACCCGGGTACTGCGATCGCCGATGCTGTGCATATGAATGCTGAAACCCGCGTTATCGAGGGCGGTGACATAGTCCTTGAGGTCGGCATCCCGGTAATTGACGATGCCATTGCTGCCAGCATCCTCGCTGTTGGCGGTGATGGTCACCTGCTCGGTGGCAAGATCCATGGTCAGATGGGGATGCTGGTAGTTTTCCAGCATGCCTGCATTGGGCAGAAAGGGCGGTGTGGTGAAGGGATCTCCTTCCAGCACGCCATCGAGGAAGATCTTGACCGCATCGGCCTTGATCAGCGGATTGTCGGCAAAGGCGCTCCTGACCTGGCTGGCCTTGGCGAGGTGGCCGGCAATATCCAGCTTTCCGCTGTAGTCATCCTGGTGAAAACAGGTGGCGGCAGTGACGCGCATGTGCAGCAATCCACGTTTCTGCATGTTGAGCAGGCGCTGGCGGATGAAATCGGTGGCGCAGGCATCCTGGATCCCGGTTATGCCACGGGAGGCCATCAAGGAAGAGACCGCAGGCAATATCTTGTCATACTCTGCTGCCGCCTGTTCATCGCTGGCGTTGAGCACTGTGGTTTCCGGCACCGGAATGGCGCTGCGAGCCCCCTCCCTGATCACGCCACTGGTCAGGTCAACGTAGGGCTGAAAATGTGCAAACACGCCCCCCGGTGCCAGGGTCACATCGTTGAAACCCACTGTATTGCCATCCTGATCCTGCGCACTGGCCAGCGCTTGCGAGTTGTAGGCACTGGCATGACCATCGACTCCAAAGAGCACCACCGGATTGTCTGGCGCCGCGACATCCAGCGCGGCCAGCAGGGTGGCATGGGTCGCCGTCGGCGTATTGCCGTCGTAGGGCGACCACTGATTGACCACCAGCCAGCTTCCCTTGCCCGGGGCATAACGGGGCAGACATGTTTTTATCTTGTCCGCCAGCTGATCCAGCGTGACGCTCTGACCATCGAGATCGCACATATCCAGTGCCACTGTGCCGAGCAGATGGATATGGTTGTCGTGCAGACCGGGCAATACCATCCGGCCTTTCAGATCCACCGACTGACTGCCGACCGTCTGATAGGCCTTGGCCCCTTGCAGTGTGCCCACATAGAGAAACTTGCCATCGGCAACCACCATGGCCTCGGCGACCCTGCGTTGCCCATCCTGAGTGTGGATCTTGCCGTTGAGATAGAGGGTGCGTTCTGCTGCTGGCTCCGTGCTCTCCTGGTTGCAGCCGGTCAGCAGTCCGGCCATCAGCAGCAGCGCCGCGCTCAGTGTAAAACTTTGTTGCTTGCCATCCATATGCGATTTTTCTCCCTGGTTAGAATGCAGTTTTTACTGCAAATATGAGCACCTCTGTTTATTGCAGCTTCCGGGATAAATGCCAGTAATTACTGAAAATATTCTTTTTGACTTATATTTTCCTTGTTTCATCATGCAGTTATAAAACCATGCTTGGTGACCAAGGTGAGGGAGTACCCATGTCAGAACCGCCATTGCCCACCGATCTCTGTATGCGGCGCCAGCCCAGGCAGCAGCGCAGTCAGGAGACGGTGACCCGGATAGAGCAGGCCACCCTGGCGCTGTTGCAGGAGCAGGGATTTCTGGCAATCAATACCAACGCCATAGCGGCGCGAGCCGGGGTAGGGATCAAGTCGCTCTATCATCTCTTTCCCAACAAGGAGGCCATCATCTGCCGGTTGGCCATGGACTGGCTGGCGGCCGTATGCGCGGCGCAGGAAGTGATCCGCCAGGAGGCCAGCAGCTGGCCACAAACCTTGCAACTGCTGGATCAGGCGCTGGATGAGCTGGATACCCGCTTCGTCGGCTATGGCGCCTTGTGGCAAGCGATGGACCTGGTACCGGCACTGCATGAGCTGGAGCGTGAGCATGAACGAGGTCAGGTGGCATTCTGGTCCGAGCGGCTGAGCCATTTCGGTTGCCGTTGGCCCGAGCCCGAATTGACCGCTCTGGTGCGATACCTCTACCGGACGGCAGATGTGGTGAAGCAGTGTGCCAAGGAGCAGGGAAGAGAGGGGCCGCAGATGTGGCTATTGCATCGCCAGTGGCTGGAACAGCTGGTGGCGACGGCCATTGCCGAGCCAGACCCCGCCAGGGTGTGGCAGGCCATGCCGGGTTTGATGGTCAAGGCTGCTGACTGATAGTGGCTAAATGCAAAGAGGGAGTGACCATGCACTCCCTCTTTTGTGTGTCTGGCCGACGGTCGTGACGGACGCAGGGTTACCCGTAGCGGGCCAGGGTCAGCCCCTCGTCGCTGATGGCCGTCGAGCTGCCGCTGATCAGATCGCTCAGCAGCTGACCCGAGCCGGCTGCCATGGTCCAGCCCAGGGTGCCGTGGCCTGTATTGAGCCAGAGTCCGGGCACCGGGCTTGGCCCCACCAGGGGAGTGCCGTCCGGTGTCATGGGTCGCAGTCCTGTCCAGAACTCGGCGCGGCTGATATCGCCCCCTTCTGGGAAAAGATCCCCCACCACCATGGCCAGGGTGTCATAACGCTTGGGATTGAGTGCCAGGTTGAAGCCCGACAGCTCCGCCATGCCACCGACCCGGATCCGCTCGTTAAAGCGGGTGATGGCCACCTTGTAGGTTTCATCCAGCACTGTACTGCGGGGCGCCGCATCGGCATCTGTCATGGGCAGGGTCAGGGAGTAACCTTTGACCGGATAGACGGGCAGATCGATCCCAAGCGGACGAAGGAAGCCGGTAGCATAGCTGCCCAGCGCGCAGACGATGGCATCGGCCTTGAAACGCTGCTCACCGGCTCGTACCGCCACGGCGCGCCCCAAAGAGAGCTCAATCTCGTCGATGGCGCAGTTGAAGACAAATTCCACCCCGAGTTTTTGCGCCTCGGCGGCCAGTGCCTTGGTGAAGCGGAAACAGTCGCCGGTTTCATCTCCCGGCAGGCGCAGGCCGCCTACTATCTTGCCACGTACCCGTGCCAATGCCGGTTCAACCCCTTCACAACCACTGGCATCCAGTGACTGATAGGGGACGCCATACTCTTCCAGCACCTCGATATCCCGTTTGCTGGCATCGAGCTGGATCTCGCTTCGAAACAGCTGCAAGGTGCCGAGCTGGCGTCCTTCGTAGTCCAGTGCCAGCTCGTCTCGCAGCGTCTTCATGCAGTCGCGGCTGTATTCGGCGAGGCGCACCATGCGGCCCTTGTTGGTGGCATAGGCCGCCGGGGTGCAGTTGGCGAACATCTTCAGCATCCAGCGCAGCTGGAAAGGATCCGAGGTCGGGCGCACCGTGAAAGGCGCATGCTTTTGCAGCAGCCATTTGGCGGCCTTGAGGGGAATGCCGGGCGCCGCCCAGGGTGCCGCATAGCCGGGGGAGATCTGGCCGGCGTTGGCATGGCTGGTCTCCAGCGCCACCCCGTCCCGTCGCTCCAGCAGGGTCACCTTGTGGCCCGCTTTGGCCAGATACCAGGCGCTGGTCACACCGACCACGCCACCACCGAGTACCACTATGTCCATCTTGTCTCTCCTTGACTGGGGCCATCACCATAATCAGCCGCCACAGGATATTCAACGGGTATAGATATAATCGGAATATACATCTGGTTACAATTATTTAACTGGTTTTCAATGTCGGAATCGACTGGTTTGGTGGCATTAACTGTGGCATCAAAGCTGCTCGATATGGATCAGATGATGGGCCGCGGTTGTCAGGATGGCCTGCTGCTGCACTTCCGTTTGACCATCCCAGTTGGCATAAGGGAGGGCGAGGCGAGGATTGTTGCCAAGCTTGTCCCGATTGCGCCATAAAAAGTGCCAGTAGAGGCTGTTGAACGGGCAACTGGTGTCACCGCTGCGGGCCTTGACGTCATAGTGACACCCTTTGCAGTAGTGACCCATCCGATCCAGATAAGCGCCGCTGCTGGCGTAGGGCTTGCTGCCCATCAGGCCTCCATCGGCAAACTGGCTCATGCCTCGGGTGTTGGGCAGCTCCACCCACTCGATGGCATCCACGTAGATCCCCAAATACCACTCATCGACCTCGTCCGGATTGATCCCCGCCAGCAGGGCAAAGTTGCCTGTCACCATGAGCCGCTGGATATGGTGGGCGTAGCCGTGTTCCAGAGATTGCCGGATAGCGTGCCCCACGCAGGCCATGTTTGTTTCGCCGCTCCAGAAAAAGCCGGGCAGCGGCCGGTTGGCCCCCATAAAATTGGTGCGTTGATACTCGGGCATCTTTTCCCAGTAGAGGGCGCGGACAAACTCGCGCCAGCCGAGGATCTGGCGGATAAACCCTTCGACCTGTGCCAGCGAGATGGTGGCCTGATTGGCCTGCCAGTGGGTTTCGGCCGCACGGATCACCTCGAGGGGATGGAGCATCTTGCTGTTCAGGGAGAACGACAAGCGGCTGTGAAACAGGCTCCAGCCCCGCTCGCTCAGGGCATCCTGATAGCGGCCAAAGTGTGGCAGGCAGTGGGTCAGAAAGTGATCGAGCAGTTCGCGGCTCTGGCGTCGGGTGATGGGCCAGGGGAGGGCGCTGGCATCGGCCGAGCCCAGGGTGTTCACCCCGTGATGCAACAGCATGGCATCGATATCCTGCACATCGTTGGCAAACAAGAGCGGGGCCGGGATGGGCTGGCGCTCGGGCAGTTTGGCCCGGTTTTCGCTGTCAAAGTTCCAGCGCCCGCCAAGGGGCTTGCCCCCTTCATCGAGCAACACACCATATTGCTTGCGCAGAGCGCGGTAGAAGAACTCCATCCGGCTGTGGGGATAGCGCTGCCAGCCATCCCTCGGTGTGAGGAAATGTTCGCTGTCGACCTGATGGGCAGGCATGGCGATCCCCGCGGCCCACTGTTCAAGCTGCGTGGCCAGCCTCCACTCATCCGGGTTCTGCCAGGCAAAGCGGCTGGCTTGGTGGTGGATAATCTGGGCATCGAGCAGGGCCGGCAGGTTCGGCCAGTGCCTGGTTTCATCCAGGGTGAGATAGCAGACTCTGTGACCCGCCTTGGTGAGGGCCGCGGCGAAGGCGCGCATGGCGGCGAAAAAGGCCAGCACCTTCTGACGATGGTGGCGGCAGTAGTCGGTCTCCTGGCGCAGCTCCGCCAGCAGATAGCAGACGTCGGGATCCGGGGTACGAAACCAGCTGTGACTGGCGTTGAGTTGATCGCCGAGGATTAAACGCAGTTCCATCAGGTCTTGGCTCCTTTCTGGTGGCGACAGCGCTCGCTGCAATAGCGAACCTCCTGCCAGTTGCGGGCCCACTTGCGTCGCCAGGCGAAAGGCCGCAGGCAGACGGGGCATATTTTCTCGGGCAGATGGGGTTTGCGATGCATGATGGCTTCCGGGCCTTGGGTAATGACTGATATGGGTTGCACGTAGGGAGCTTAACGAACAAGGAGGGTGGGCGGATCATCTACAACCCTGGCTTGCCGCACGCATGCGTACTTTGTGAGCAGGCGCACAGCGCGTCAGCGTACCCGTTGTCTACGGGTTAACCAGCCGTTAACGTGGCGAGGCTGCCAGTTGGCAGCACTGCTTGGCAATCAAGATGGTTTGCCACCGACACAGTTTGCAACCAATACGGAGGGGAGTGATGCCTGTCATGACAGCTAGGCCCCGGGCAGCTTGCCTGCTCGCCCACTGGTATACCCGAGATCCCATTCTCACCTTCGATTTTCCTCACCGCTGACACCCGGCCATGCCTGGCGCGAGCGCAGCTCGCCTCTGACAACCTCTTGAACTTCAATGTGTCTGCAACACTGGCCTCGCGCCGGTGAGGAGTCTTATATGCGTCGTATACCCGAACCCTTTCGTATCAAGATGGTCGAGCCCATCAAACAGACCACTGGCGCCGAGCGCCGCGCCGCCCTTGAGGCCGCTGGCTGGAATCCCTTCCTGCTGCTGGCCGAAGATGTCTATATCGATCTGCTGACCGACAGCGGCACGGGCGCCATGTCCGATCGCCAGTGGGCCGGCATCATGATGGGGGATGAAGCCTATGCGGGCAGCCGCAACTTCGTCGAGCTGGAGCGTACCGTGCGCGAGTTGTTTGGCTACCAGCATGTGATGCCCACCCACCAGGGGCGAGGGGCCGAGCAGATCCTCTTTCCCGAGCTGGTCAAGCGTTGCAAGGGCAAGGCGCCGGTCTTCATCTCCAACTACCACTTCGACACCACCAAGGCCCATGTAGAGTTGGCGGGCGCGCGGGCCATCAACCTGCTCACACCGAAGGCCCTCGACACCACGGCCCCTTATGCCTGGAAAGGGGATTTCGATCTCGGTCGCCTGACCGACACCATAGAGACGCTGGGGGCTGACAACGTGGCCGCTGTCATCATCACTGTCACCTGCAACAGTGCTGGCGGTCAGCCGGTCTCCATGGGCAATATGCAGGCTGTTTCCGAGCTTGCACGTCGTCACCATATTCCTGTGGTGATCGACGCCGCCCGCTTTGCCGAAAATGCCTGGTTTATCAAGGAGCGCGACCCGGATTACGCCAAGAGCAGCATCAAGGAGATAGTGCGCCAGATGTTTGACCTGGGGGACATGTTCACCATGTCGGCCAAAAAGGACGGGCTGGTCAATATCGGCGGTCTTTGCTGCTTCAAGGAGGATCTCGACCTGTTCCGCTCGGTGCAAGTGCGCTGCGTGGCGATGGAGGGGTTCGTTACCTACGGCGGTCTCGCCGGCCGTGACATGGCGGCGCTGGCCATCGGCCTGCGGGAAGGGATGGACGAGGAGTATCTGACCTATCGCATCGGTCAGGTGGCTTATCTCGGCGAGCGGCTGGCCGAGGCGTGAATCCCAATCCAGACGCCCACCGGCGGTCATGCGGTCTTTGTGGATGCCAAGAAGCTGCTGCCCCATATACCGGGGGAGCAGTTCCCGGCCCATGCCCTGGCCTGCGCGCTTTATCTGGAAGGGGGCGTGCGCGGGGTGGAGATAGGCTCACTGCTGCTGGGGCGCGATCCGGCCACCGGCAAGCAGGAGGCGGCGGACTTCGAGCTATTGCGTCTCACCATTCCGCGCCGTGTCTATACCCGGGATCACATGGACTATGTGGCTGATTGCCTCATAGCGGTCAAGGCGAGGGCCAGCGAGATCCGCGGTCTCACCTTCGACTATGAACCGCCGCTGCTGCGCCACTTCACAGCCCGGCTCAAGCCGGTCTAAACAGGGCCGGTTTCTTGACCGGCACCATTGGCCACGCAACAGCAAAGCCCCCGCACCAGTGGTGCGGGGGCTTTTTACATTTTGGGATGGACGCGGATTACTGGCTGCTGAACAACTTGGTCTGGGGGCTGGATTGAGCCGTCAGGCTGGTGCGCCCCGAGCTCTCCAGCCAGGACTTGATACGCTTGGCATCCGCCACCCTGGCATTGGGGGTATCGGCATTGAGCAGCACCAGGATCACCGGTTCGCGGTTGATCTGGGTTGCCATCACCAGACAGCGACCCGCCTCGCGGATGTAGCCCGTCTTGGAGAGGGTGACCAGCCAGCTGCCTTCGCGCACCAGTCGGTTGGAGTTGAGATAGTGCAGCTGGCGCTTGCCATTGCGTACCATGCGCTGCTCTGTGGCGGAGTATTGCCGGATCAGCGGGTAGGCCGAAGCGGCCGCTACCAGCTTGGCCAGATCATGGGCGCTGGAGACATTGCGCGGATTGAGGCCAGTGCTGTCTGCAAACTGGGTGCTCCACATGCCAAGCATGCTGGCCTTGGCATTCATCGCTTCGATAAAGGCGCGTTGTCCTCCCGGGTAGTGTCTTGCCAGGGCCGAGGCGGCGCGGTTTTCCGACGACATCAAGGCGATATGCAGCATGTCGGCGCGGCTGAGGCGTGAACCTACCGCCAACCGTGAACCCGTGCCCTTGAGGCGATCTACGTCGGCCATGGTAACGGTGAGCGTCTCGGAGAGACGCTGATTGGCATCGAGCACCACCAGTGCCGTCATCAATTTGGTGATGGAGGCAATCGGCATCACACGGTTGGCGTTGCGCTCGGAGAGAACCTCGCCGGTGCGCGGGTTGGCGACCACGAAGGAGGCCGAACTCAGGGCCAGATCGCTGCGTTGTTCGAGAAAGCGATTGGGGGAGGGAGATGCTGCTGAAAACGGGTTGGCCTGGACGCTCTCCATGCTGACGGGAACGAGGAAGGCACCGAGCAACAGGGTAAGAAAAGGGCGAATAATCATGATTTGACGCTTCCGTACGACTGACAGGGGTATTTGGCTAGTTATATGACGGTAATTGACGCTTCACAACGTTTAACGGCCCGATATTTCATTTTTATGGGGCCTTGCGCCTTGATATACCCACGTTCGGGGCTATATCGCGACCAGTTCCATGAAGTATCGAGCCATGTATGGGTCTGATGGTCGTCAGAACCCGCTGTCATTGTGACGTGCTATGGTGGCGCACTATATGCCTGTTATGGCCATTCGTTACCACTTTTTTGTGCCCTGGAGGGGGCTGTCGCTCCCGACAGCCTGTTTATCACCCTGGCGCCGGGTAAAACGGTACCAGCGGGCAACGCTCAACAGGCAGGCCGCTGGCGGTATCTCATCGTCGGAGTTGTGTGATGGCGCAGACGAGAAGAGCCCCTCTGCGGTTACGAAGGGATAGTCACTTTCATCAGTGCCGAGGGGCTGTTTTCGACAAAATAGTGCCAGATGTGGTTATAGAGCGCCTTCTGCCCGGGAAAGCTCACCAGCGACTTGGCTTCGGTCAGCGAACACCAGCGATATTCGGTGTGCTCGTCGTTGAGGGTGACCGCTTGATTGGGTGGGCAATAGACCACAAAGACCGGCACCACCATCACGGTATTCGAGGCCGACTCGTAAAACTGCTCAAGGTATTCGCCGCTGTATAGCGCTGTGACGGCGATGCCTGTCTCTTCACCCATCTCGCGAATAATGGTCTGCCAGCCGGTTTCACCCGCCTCAACCGTGCCCGCCACATGGCACCAGAAGCCGCCCTTGACCCGCTTCATCAGCAGTATTTTGGCCTGGCCATCGATTTCCGATAACGCCACACCGGAGACGGCGTGACAGCGAATGGGGATCATGGGGAAGGCTCCGGCGGTGGAATAAAGGGGCTCGTATTGTTTGTCCTGGATTGGTGTGATGGCAAGCCATTTCCTGTTGATATTGGCCTGGACAACAGGGTGAAGGATGGCTCCTCCAACCCGTCAGCCCCCCATCATTCTCGCCGTCTGGATCGCCTCAATCAGTGTCGCACGGTTGATACGGGGGCGCTCGCTATCCAGCAGTTGTTGCCACAGGGCGATGGCCTGGCGGTAGCGGCCGTGCAGGAAGTGATCGGAGGCGAGCAGCATCAGGGCGCTCACTTCCCCTTTATCCTGCTTGAGGGCGCTGTCGAGCAAGTGGCGAGCCTCTGGGGTGATCTGCTGGCCTGCCTGGTAGTAGCGCACAGTCGCCTGGGCGGCCAAGGTGGCGGCACTGACGCCCCCTTCAAGCAGGGCGAGGCGCTGATAGGCAAGCCAGGCGTTGTCGTATTCATCCCGATAGAGATAGAGCTGACCCAGCGCAGCCCAGCTGTCGAGGTCTTGCGGGTTGCGCTGCAGGGTTTGATGCAGATCCCCCAGCTCCTTGTCCTGCAGATCCCGCGGACTCAGCCCCGCCAGCGGATCGGGGCGTGACTGATAAGCCTGCCATGCCTGATAGCGGCCGCTGCCGGCATAAAAGGCGGCGAGCCCGCCGACCATCACGATTCCGAGCAGCAGAAGGATGCCCGTGTGCTGCGTGTGGCTGCCGGAGTTACCAGATCGGTGGGTCAGCCGCTCGCGCAGGGCCAGTTCCGCTGCCGGCGTGGCATTGTCAAGATTGGCTGCGGTCAGCTTCTGATAGAGGGGATGTTCTGGGGGAAGACAGATCTGCTCCCTGAGCATGATCAGGCGATTCAACTCACTGCGCGGGTCGGCGGATTGCCTGCTGGCAGAGCCGTTGAGCGGGATGGCCTGATCCCCTTTGGCCTTCAGACGGCGTCCCAGAGTGGTCAGCGCCAGTCCCAGCAGCAGGAGGGGACCAGCCCAGAGCAGCAGGGTGCTGGCCTTGAAGGGGGGATCGTAGCGCACGAAGTCGCCAAATCGGCTGGTCATGCGGGCAATCACCTCCTCGTCGCTCTGCCCCTCGTCCACCCAGCGGTAGACCTCGAGCCGCAGATCCCGGGCGATGGGGGAGTTGGACTCCACCAGGTTCTGGTTCTGGCACTGGGGGCAGCGCAGGGCGCGGGCGAGATCCTGGGCGCGGCTCTGTCGCTCCGGGTGCTGGAACTGATAGGTATCGACCCCGCTGGCCAGGGTGCCCACGCTCATACCGAGTACAAGCAGCAGGGTGCAGAGGATGACAGGGGTTTTCATGGTTTGCCCTCCTGCCGGGCGGGCGCGGGAGATGGCAAGGGCGCAGTGCGGGCTTGTTTGAGTTTGGGCGCAAACTGGCGCTGCCAGATATCGGCAGTCAGCTCGCCCGTGTGGCGGCTGAGCAGGGTGCCATCGGCGGCAAACAGATAAGTCTCCGGCGTGCCGTAGACGCCGAGCTCCAGCGCCAGCTTGCCGTCCGAGTCCGCCAGTACGGTGCGATAGGGGTTGCCTGCTTCACCAAGCCAGGCGCGTGCCGCTTCGTGCTTGTCTCTGTAGTTGAGCCCATAGAGGGGAACCGTGCTGGCCAGCTCGGCGAGCAGCGGGTGCTCGGCGCGGCAGTTGGGGCACCAGCTGGCCCAGACGTTGAGCACAAAGGGCTCTCCCTTGAGCTGGTCGGTGTGGACAAGCCCCCCATCCAGCAGGTTTTCGCTCTGCCACTGGGGCAGGGTACGCCCCAGGGTCGCCTCGTCCTGGCGGTATGGATTGTTGGCAAGCCCCAGCCAAAGCAGGGTGCCGAGGCCCAGGGTCAGCAGCAAGGGGATAAAAAGACGCAGGCGGGCGCTCATGATGGCTCCTGTTCGAGCTGCTTGTGCGGGACGGTGACGGAGGTTGGCTGGGTCGCCAGCAAAGGGCGGCGCCCCAGCAAACGCAGTGCTCCCCCCGCCATCATCAGCATGCCCCCCAGCCAGATCCCGCGCACCAGTGGCTTGTAGTGAAGGCGCATGGCGTAGGCGTCCGGCCCCATCTTCTCGCCGAGCACCACGTAGAGATCGCCAAACAGCCCCCACGCGATGCCCGGTTCATTCATGTTCATGGTGCGCACGCTGTAGTGGCGCCGCTCCGGCATCAGCCGCGCCACCTCCTTGGCGCCTTTGTGCACGCTCAGCGTAATGCGCTCGGCAGTGTAGTTGGGGCCGAGCATGGGCTCGCTCCCCTCATAGCGAAAGGTATAGGCGCCAAGCTGGTAGGGGCTGCCCGCTTTTAATACTGTGCCCCCCTCCTGGCTGTAGTGGCTCACCTGATTGATGCCAAGGGCACATATGGCGACTCCCAAGTGGGCGAGCACACTCCCCAGCCGGTTGGCACTCAGGCCATGGGTCTTGAATGAGAAGTTGAGCAACAGGCTTGCCACCAGCCAGAGACTCAGCACGTTGGCGACAAGGCCAACCCAACTGAGTGCGCCAAGATCGCGATACCCCAGGCTGAGCAGGCCGCCCCCGAGCAGGCCGAGCAGAGGCGGCACTATCCGCTTGATGGGGGGGCTGGCCGCAAGACATTGCCAGCGCAGGCGCGGGATCTGGGTCATCAGTGCCATCAGCACCAGGGCCAGCGGCACGAAAACAGTGTTGAAATATGGCGCCCCCACCGAGAGCGATCCCAGATGAAGCGACTGGAACACCATGGGGTAGAAGGTGCCAAGCAACACGCAGGCGCAGGCCACGCTGAGCAACAGGATGGCGGCGCCCAAGAGTCCCTCTTTTGACCAGAAGCCGAAGCGGGCGTAGGGGGCGCGGGTATCGGCCCGCAGCGCAAACAGGGTGAGCGCCGTGGTCAATAACAGGCCGAGCAGCAGCAAGAGGGTGAGGCCGCGATTGGGATCCACCGCGAAGGCGTGCACCGAGGTGAGCACGCCGGAGCGCACCACGAAGGTGCCGAGCAGGCTCAGGGCGAAGGTGAAGATGGAGAGCAGCAGCACGCCGTGGCCGTAAGCGCCGCGCTTTTCGCAGACGATGAGGGCATGAAGCAGGGCGGTGCCGAGCAACCAGGGCAGCAGGGAGGCGTTTTCCACCGGGTCCCAGAACCACCAGCCACCCCAGCCGAGCTCGTAATAGGCCCACCAGGAGCCGAGCAGGATGCCGGCGGTGAGAAACACCCAGGAGCCCAGCGCCCAGGGTCTGCTCCAGTGGGCCACTGCGCCGTCCAGCTTGCCCGAGTGCAGCGCCGCCATGGCGAAGGCGAAGTTGACCGCAAAGCCCACGTAGCCGAGATAGAGCAGGGGCGGGTGAATGATGAGGCCTATGTCCTGCAACATGGGGTTGAGATCGCGCCCCTCCAGGGGCCCAGGGAACTGCCGGTCAAATGGGCTGGAGAAGACAAGGGTATAGAGTCCAAACAGCCCCACTATCAGCCCCAAGATGGCGAGCACCCTGGCACGGATCAGCGAGTCGACCCGCTGCGAACAGAGCGCTACCAGGGCGCCCCAGAGCGCCAGCGCAAACACGAAGAAGAGCATGGAGCCTTCATGGCCGCCCCAGACCGCCGCCAGCTTGAAGCCCATGGGCAGGGCGCTGTTGGCGTGCTGGGCCACATAGACCAGGGTGAAGTCATCGAGCCCGAAGCAACTGGCGAGCAGCAGCAGGGCAGCCCCGAGCAGGGCGGTATTGATCAGCGCCAGCGGTTTGGCGCAGCCGAGCAGAGGGGGCGATGCCAGCCTCAGGCCCAGCCAGGGCAGGGTGCCTTGCACCAGAGAGAGCGCCGTTGCCAGCAACAGTGAGAGATAGCCGAACTCCGCCAGCACACAACCTCCGGTTCCATCATGGGTTCATGTTATGCCGCAGCGTCCGCAGCAGGAGGGCGTTGGGGTATAACCAGAAAACCATTCGCTTAGAACAAACAAGCGCCAGTCGTCCAAGGCGGCTGGCGCTTGTGACCTGTTTCTTATACCACCGTCATCTGACCTGCATAGAGCACGAAGTAGCGCAACAGCAGTATGCCCATCAGGGTCAGGCTGCACACCAGCACCAGATGACCGTTGCGCTGGCGTATTTGTGCTGGTAGCAGAGAGAGCAACTGGGGCAGCAGCATGCCGATACCCACCACACCAAGCCAGAACACCTGGGCCCAGAAGCCGCTGCCGATGGCCGCCCACATGGCCACCTCTTTCTGGCCGCCACCAAAGTAGAGGCCGGTAAAGAAGCAGACCAGCAGCAGCACCTCCACCGCCAGCACGGGTCGCTCGAAGCCGTGCACAAAGCTCACCCCCTGGCTGTGGTGGTTCTCTTTGAACAGGGTGACAGCCAGCAGGATGGTGGAGGCGATGCCTGAACTGATGCCGGAGACCAGAAACAGCACCGGCAGCACAGGGTTGTTGAGCAGCGGATAGGTCTTGAGCGCCGAGAGCAAAAAGCCGGTATAGGCCCCCAGCAGCACGGCGAGCAGCAACAGCAGTGGCGCCAGCAGTGGCTCGAAGCGGGCAAGCCAAGCAATCAGCCCATCGACAAAGGCGAACCTCTCCTTGAGCAGGCGACGGCGCACCGCCTCAATGTCGGCTCTGAACACCACTGCCAGCCAGGCAAACAGCACCGCCATGTAGACCTGGAACAGCATGACCCCCATCGACATCACTGAGTCAAACTGGTAGTGGAACATCAGCTTCCAGAAGGTCCAGGGGCGGGCCAGGTGGAAGATGAGGATCAAGAGCCCCAATATCACGCTTAGCGGTGCCAGAATGGCGGTCGCCTTGATGATGCCGCTCTCGCTGCCAGCCCCTTTGCGGCGCAACAACACCGAGAGGCTGGTGGCCCCGGCGGAGATGCCGAGCAGAAAGAGGTAGATGGCGATGGGCCAGTCCCAGACAAGGGAAGGAAAATGAAATGCGTCATGCCACATAGTCATTCCCTCCCTGGGTTACTGCCGCTTGCATGGTCATGACGTTATCTCCCCTTTGGGCACGCGATACATCTTGGGCGAGGTACCGAGCGCCTGCCTGTAGCGATAGGTGGTCTCTTTCACCAGCCGTTTGGCGATGGGGCTGTCCGGATCATCCAGATTGCCGAACACCAGCGCCCTGGTGGGACAGGAGGCCACGCAGGCCGGCTCCTTGCCCTGGGCCAGGTTGGTCTTGCGGCAAAAATCACACTTGTCGGCGACCTTGGTCACAGGGTTGATAAAGCGCACCTGATAGGGGCAGGCGGCCAGACAATACATGCAGCCGACACAGAGGTCCGGGTCCACATCGACGATGCCATCTTCCGCTCTGATATGGGAGGCACCGGTCGGGCAGACATGCACGCAGGGTGCGTTGTCGCAGTGCTGGCAGGACTTGCGAAAGAAGTGGTACTCGGCATCGGGGAATGTGCCTATGGGGCCGGAGCGGATGATCTCGAGCCGCGAGACCCCTTCCGGCACCTGGTTCACCTCCCGGCAGGCATCCATGCAGGCGGTACAGCCGATGCAGGCCGCCTCGTCATGGATCATGCCGTAGCGTACCCCGTCTATGGTCTGGCTGTGGGCGAGGATGGCCGTGCTGGCACGCACGGGGCCTGCCATCATGATCAGCGCCCCCGCGCTCATGCCCGCCATAAAGTCACGACGAGAGCAGCTCATTGTGCCTCCTTGCTCACGCTCGCCTGCTGAGCGGTTGCCTTGGCCTCATGCTGCTTGCTGTGGCAGTCGACGCAGAGCTTGATACGGGACTTTTCCGGTATGCCCACCATGGGCTCCTTGGCCGGGTGCAGCGCATGGCAGCTGGTGCAGGTGAGCCTGGTAGCGTGTACGTCGTGGGCCCAGAGCGCCTCGCGCAATGGCTTGGGTTCGTGGCAGCTCATGCAGACCCCGTTCTGCTCGGCGAGGGGGTAAGCTTCCTTGCCTTGCGGAGGGTTGAAGCTGTCACTGAACCGCATCACATCCTTGACCCCTTCCCTGTGCTGGGGGGAGGGCTGGCCGTGGCAGTTGGTGCAGGTGACCGGCGCCAGGTTGTTGGGGTTGGTTGCCTGGCCATGTTTGCCGTGCATGCCGCTTGCCTGCTCTTTGTGGCAGTCGGTGCAGGCCTTGTCGGGGCTGCGCAAAAATTCCACTTCATGCGTCGCGGGCATGGCGGCGGGCTCGCTCGCGGCATCGCCCGCCTGTCCCTGCAGGCTGGTGAGCAGCATGGCTGCCATCAGCATCAGTCGTAAAAAATCCATTGTTAAATCACCCATAGGAAGCCTCCATCAGCTGCGGGCCCGACTTGGGGCCGGGCCCGCAGGCGCCGTTACTGTGCCAGCCGTCCGGCCGCCTTGGCCTCGGCATCCCAGGCGGGAACTGTGGTCTTGAGGAACTGGGCCTTGTCTGAGTTCATCTGTTTCATATCCATGCCAAGGGCGGCTTGCGCCTTCTCCTTGGTGGAGATGTCCGGCAGGGCGATCTCGTGGCTTATCCCCTTGGTCGCCAAGAGGCGTGCCAGCTTGGTGCGGGCATCGGCGGCTTTATCCAGAGCTGTGCCCAGCATGCGCAGTGCCACTTCCGGGGCGTGCATCTGCACCCCGTGGGAAGCGATGGAGAAGTCCCAGCGCCATTGGGCATGACGGATGTCTTGCAGTATGTCTTTCATCTGCGTCTCGGTGGCGCCTGCATCCCAGGCCGCCTTGGCCTCGAAGTGGGCGTGCACCAGCTGCTTCTCGACCTTCAACTTGATCTCGGTCACCGCATCCTTGCGCTGCTGGACTATGCCTTGCAGCATCTCCTTGCTCTGGGTATGGCAGTTGCGGCAGGTCTGCTCGAAGCGATCGAAGGGGTTGCCGACCTTGTGATCCGTGTAGACCTTGCCCTGCTCGTTTTGCACCTTGGGCATGTGGCAGTCGACACAGGCGACGTTGTTCTGGCCGTGAATGCCGGCGCGCCAGGTTTCGTATTCAGGGTGCTGGGCCTTGAGCATGGGGGTCTTGGAGAGGGCATGGGTCCAGTCGGCGAAACCAATCTCGTCGTAGTACTGCTCCATCTGCTCAACCGTGGTGCCCTTGTCCCAGGGGAATTTCACCGCCTTGGTGGGGCCGCTGAAGTAGTACTCCACGTGGCACTGGCCACACACCTGGGATTGTTGATCGAAACGACTCTGCTCCTTGAACGGCTTGCCGATGGCGGTCATGGCGCGGTCGGCATAGGGACGGGAGAGGTGCAGGGCGGGTTTGCCCTCCTTGAACTCTTTCGACGCCGTGTCGTGGCAGTCGGCGCAGCCTATGGTGTTGACGATTTCCGGCCCACCCTTGGCCCACATGCCCTTGAAGTAGCCATCTTCGCCTTTTTCATCGATGACGCGGGCCACATCCGGGCCTTTGCAGCTCCAGCAGGCCATGGGCAGGGGGCCATCCTCGGCGGTCTTGGGAGCGCCGGTGCGCAGGGTTTCCCGTACGTCGGTCAGGGCATAGAAATGGCCGCGGGGCTTGTTGTAATCCTTGGAGAAGGGATACCCCCCCCACAGCACCACCATCTGCGGATCTTCGGCCAGGGCGTCGGTACGCGTCGCGCTCTCGCTGGTGCTTTTCCAGCTACTGAACTGGTCGACGTGATCCTTGGCGAACAGCTCGCTGCGTGCCTCTATCTTGCCCTTGGAGTTGGCCTCATCGGCCTGTGCCAAGCCACTGGCGCCAAAGCAGGTGGTAAGCAGCAGGGCGGCGAGGCCCAGTCTGGTCAGTCTGTTGTGTGAACTCACGATCATCACTCCCGAATCGATCTCATTGCCAAGCCTGACCGTTCCATCCTGGATGTGGGCATCAGCCCCCGCACTAGGCAGGAGCAGGCAGGCCGATTAATTGTTATTAGTGAATAAAACCCATGTAATTATGCGATTGCTCGGGTTGGATATTACCAAATGGGTAAAATGGATGATGATTTATCAGGACTGAGCTTGCGCTAGATCAATTGCCTGGGGGAGCAAGTGCCGGAAATGAGATCCCGGTTAAATAATGAGGAAACTCAACTTATTGACGCGCTTTGCCAGCATGTCGTTGTGCCCTGTTGGCAATGTTGGCTGGTATGCCTGATGTGGCAAGGGTTGGCTTGAAATCGAGCATGTGACTTATCTATTTATGGGTATAGATTGGGCAGTGAATATTTATTCTGTATTTGGGTGGGTTTTGAACCCGGTGAGAGGCACAGGAGAACCAGATTCAATCATCTCGCCTCTGCCTGTCATTCGCGGCAGTTTATTCGCACCGGGTACGTTTGATGGACCTGCTGAAATGAAAGAGCCGGCATGGCCGGCTCATTGCGTGTCTGTCTTGGTGATCTGCGATCAGACCAGGGCCTGGGCAAGCAGATGGACGGGATGTTCACAGCGGGAAATCGGAGTGCTCATCTCTGTATCCATCAGCGTGTTGCATCCCCCACTGTGGTTCCTTATGCCAGCGCCCGGGCAAGCAGTAGTATGGGATGTTCACAGCGGAAAGTCGGAGTGCTCATCTCTATATCCATCTGTCACTTTGCTCTCTTATGCCAGCGCCTGGGCAAGCAAGTGGATGGGATGTTCACAGCGAAACTCTGTGCTCATCTCGATCTGCCACTTGCAGGTCTCGCAGTCGGTGATGACCAGATCAGGCTTGAGGCGGTTTATCTGATCAAACAACCCTTCACCTATGGCCTGGCTGGTCTCGTAGTTCTCGGACTTGAAGCCGTAGGTGCCGGCGATGCCGCAGCACTGGGACTCCAGTACCGTCACCTTGACCCCGGGAATGGCGCGCAGCAATTCGAGGGTATAGATGACGCCGCCCATCTTCTCCATGTGGCAAGGAGTATGGTAGGCGATGTGCAGGTCCAGCGGCTTCATGGCCGGTTTGTTGCCCTTGTAAAACTCGTTCCACAGGAAGCGGGTCACCAGCGAGATGCGATCCCGCACCTTGTGATTGTCCTGCTCCAGCAGGTGGGGGTATTCGTCCCGCAGGGTGAAGCCGCAGGTGGAGGAGGTGGCCAGCAGCGGCATCTCGTTGCCGAGCAGGGTGTTCTCAAGCTGCCTGATGTTGAAAGCCGCCTGCTGCTTGGCCTTATCCATGAAGCCGTTGGCAATCAGCGGTACGCCGCAGCACTTCTCCCGCTCAAGCAACTGCACGCCAATGTTCATGGCGTTGAGCACCTGCACCAGCTCCTTGCCGAGCTGCGGGTGGTTGTAGTTGACGTAGCAGCCGTGAAAATAGGCTATCTGGCGCTCATATTGGGCCTGTGTGGCTTTCTGCTTCTTGTACCAGCCGCGGAAGGTGCCCTGAGAGTATTTGGGCAGGTCACGGTGGGAGGAGACCCCCAGCGCCTTGTCCAGCACCTGCTTCATGGGCTTGAGGCCGGTGGTGAAGTTGACCACGGGGGCCATCAGGGTGGACATGCCGCCCATCAGGTCGGTGTGGGAGAGCACGAACTCGCGGATCCCGGGTTTGAAGCCACTGTACTTGTCTTTGGCCTTGGCGATGATGTCGCCGATGCGCACGCCGCTCGGGCAGGCCACTTCACAGCGCTTGCAGTTGGTACAGTATTTGAGGGCGCTGTCGAACAGCTCCGGGCTCTTGATGCGCAGCCGCTCGCCATCCGGGCCCGCCTGTTTGGGGCCAGGGTAGGCGGGATTGGCCTTGGCCACAGGGCAGTAGGCGGTGCAGACGGTGCATTTGATGCACTGATCGAAAGTTTGGTTGGCGTGATCCAGTAGCATGTCAGTTCTCCTCCCGGCGATGATGAAGACACGGGATATGGGACGAAGTAATCATTGGGCCGCGCCCAGAATATGGCCAGCGGCCTGCCAGCCGGTGGCAACGGCGACGCCGGAGCCGGAACCTTCACGGGATTGGGCATCGTAGTGGGCCAGCACGTTGTGTTGTGCGAATGAAGGTGTGTGGCTCATCTCACACCCCCGCCAGAATATGGCCAGCGGCTTGCCAGCCGGTGGCAACCGCCACGCCGGAGCCGGAGCCCTCTTTGATGGGGTCATAGTGAGCCAGCAGGCTGCCCGCGCCATAGAGATTGGTGAGCGGTTTGCCGCCGCGCAGCACTCTGAGGTTGTCGTCGGTCTTGACCCCGAAGCCCATGAAGGGGTGGTGGTCGAACAGGCGGCGACCAGCCCAGGCATCGCGCTCCTCCAGACTCAGCACATCGGCATCGAAGATGGGCTCGCGAATGCCGCGCAGACGGGATTCGAGGCCGCGGCTGAAGAAGCTGCCGGAGGCGAGCACGAAGTGATCTGCTTCAAACAGTTGATCGTCGCCGTTCTGGCTGTGCACACCGAGCACCTTGTCCCCTTCGTAACGGGCGCCAAGCACCCGCTCGCTGGTGAGGAAGGTACCGCCCAGGGCCTGGAAGCGACGCTTGAGCGCCTCTTGCATACGCATGCCGATGAGCGACGGCGGCATGGTCGCCACCTCCTTGATGGTGCAGCCGGTGCGTTTTTCCAGTTCCGCCAGACGGGGGCCGACCAGCCCCAGTGACAGGCAGGCGGGCAGCACCACATGGCGGCAGCCGGGATCGCTGCTCTCGTGCACCATGCGGCAGATTTCGCGGGCCAGATCTGCCAGCAGATCGGGCTGGTCGCCCTTTTGTTTGTCAAACAGGCGGGCTATGTCGGCGGAGCGAAACTCGTGGGGATTGCGGCTGAACTCGGCTAGCTGGGGCAGGCGAATTTCCCCTGTCATGATGCGACAATTGGCGAAGCGCGGATGGGTCGCCAGATTGGCGGCCGCGAGCGCCGGGTGAAAGTCGCGAAACCCTTCCAGGGTCGCCAGCAAGATGGCATCGGGGGCCGGCGCATCCGTCTGGCAGGCGCAGGTGTGGGGCGACAGCCAGGTGGATTTCAGGGTGCCTATGGGGGTCAGCCGCTGGTGGTTGGTCTCCTGGCGAAACAGGGGCAGCCCCTGCTCGTGGCAGTGGCGCTGCAGATCCGCAAGGCTCGCCTCTATGTTGGTCAGACCTACTTTGCTGTAAGGGTGATCCGGGTGCTCGGCCATGAAGGCAGGCAGGGCGGCGCGGGGATCCCCCTCGGTCTCGAGCAGATCGATGGAGCCGGAAGAGAAGTGCAAGGCACTCTGGCCAGAGGCCATCAGCAGCGTCTTCTGACCCGCTTCGGCGAGGCGCAGCGCCGCCGAGAGACCCGCCATGCCGCCACCTATCACGATACTGTCGAATTTCATGACTGCACTCCTTGAGTCAATGTGGCCTGGCTGTGATCCTCTGTCCTGGTCACAGGGTCGAGGGGAAAGGGGGGCTCGGCCACCAGATGGGGCGCCGTCCACTCTCCCAGACCAAACAGCCCTTCGTAGATCCAGTAGGTAAATTCCGCTTCCCGCAGGGCATCGCCCCACAGCACGGGGCGGGTACCCTTGTAACGCTCTTCCAGGAACTGGCGCAACATGACACAGGCCTCGCGGCCATCGGCCTTGCCATACTCCTGCATCAGGCCGGCGGCCCGGTAGGCGCACAGCTCACCCTGACAAGGGCCCATGCCGAGGCGCGTGCGGCGGCGCAGATCCACCAGGTTGTCCACGTCCAGCTCCCGCAGGGCGTATTCGATTTCGCCGGCTGTCACCATCTCGCATTCGCAGATGAGGGCGTTGGCCTTGGGGTTGTCGCGAAAGAAGGCGATGACCCGCTCGCCGTGGCGATACTGGGCCGAGCCTTCTGCCGGGGCCGACAGACCGGGGGCGGAGACCTTCTCCGGATCCCGCGAGCCGGGCAGGCTGAGTTCGGCGGTGCGGCACGGCTTGGTGTTGCCTATCTTCCTGGCAATAAGATCGGTGGCCCACTCGGCCATCAGCCGGTAGGTCATCAGCTTGCCGCCGGTGATGGTGTTGAAACCCTGTAGCCCGTCGCGCTCGGCATGATCGAGCAGCACTATGCCGCGGCTGATGTTGCGCCCGGTCTCGTCGCCATCCACCGCCACCAGGGGGCGAACCCCAGCGTAGGCGCGCAGCAGACGGGTGCGGGCCATGATGGGGGCGAGCTTGATCCCCTCGCGCAGCAGCACCTCCACTTCGTCCGGATCCACGGTGAGCTGGTCAATCTTGTGATAGTCGATGCGGCTTGAGGTGGTGCCGATGAGGGAGATGGTATCGCCAGGCACCAGTATGTCCGCATCCGCGGGTTTGCGAGCGCGGTTGAGCACCATCTGGTTGATGCGGTAATCCATGATGAGCAACGAACCCTTGGCCGGGAACATGCGGATGCCGAGATCGGCGTACTCGCAGATCTGCTGGCCCCAGATCCCGGCAGCGTTCACCACCTCCTGGGCCTCCACTTCGAAGGCTTCACCGGTGCGGGTGTTGATGGCCTTGACGCCATAGACCCTGTCCTGATTGCGCAGCAGCCCCAGCACCTTGCTGTGGGTGAAAATGCGCGCGCCGTGTTCCTTGGCATCCAGTACGTTGGCGGCGGCGAGGCGGAAAGGATCCACAGTGCCGTCCGGTACTTGAATAGCCCCTATCAGGGCCGGGTTGACGTTGGGCTCGAGGCGCAGCGCATCGGCCGGATCCAGCTGGCGTGTATCTATGCCCGCTAGGGCGCAGGCATCCATAAAGGTTTTTTGAAAATGGATGTCATCTTCCGGCAGGGTGACGAAGAGGCCGCCCGTGTCCTCGACGCAGTGGCTGGCGATCCGCTTGAGGATGCGGTTTTCCTGAATGCACTCGCGGGCGGATTCCGGATCCGTCACCGCATAGCGGGCGCCAGAGTGGAGCAAACCGTGGTTGCGGCCTGTGGTGCCGGCGGCGATGTCATCGCGCTCCAGCAGGATGCAGTCGATGCCGCGCAGTGCGCAATCGCGCATGATGCCGGCTCCGGTTGCGCCACCCCCTATGATGACGACTTGTGTGGTTATTCTTTTCATTCTTGCCCGTCTCATCTCTTCCAGATGGGAACAGTGTCCCTTACTCATGGGATGAAATGTTTGATATGGGCCAAATTAATGTTCGTAAACGCGCATAAATGACAAGGATATGAGCATTATGTGACGGGAGTCACAAGAGACAGCCGCAGGCGTCACCGGTGAACAAAGAAAAAGGGCGCCGAGCGCCCCAAAAGCTGGATGGTCGAGCCTTTAACCGCAGCACTTCTTGAACTTTTTGCCGCTGCCACAGGGGCAGGGATCGTTGCGCCCTGCCTGCAGCGGTGCCGGATCCTGCTCGCCATCGGCATAGACCCAGCGCCCCTGATGGCGCACGAAGCGGGAACGCTCATGCAGGCAGAGACGCTCATCTCCCTCCCGGAACCAGGCCTTGAATTCCACCATGCCGGTGTCGTCCAGCGGACCACCCTGAGCGGCGAGGATATCCAACCCGTCCCAGCGGGTGTCGGTCTGGGAGAGTTGATCTGCCGTCAACCCACCCAGATTATCAGGGTGCCAACTGTGTACCAGATAGTCGCCCAGCCCCAGCACGAAGGCACTGTAACGGGAGCGCATCAGCTGCTCCGGTGTGCGGGCCTCGGCCCCCTGGTGCAGTGATCCACAGCACAGTTCGAGAGAAAGAGTGGAACCGCAAGGACATTTGTTCATGTGTCAGCCCATCAGGGTCGATAGATAAAGGTGCGGGGATTGTAGCGAAAGCGGGTCCCCGTCGACCAGCGTCCTATACTGGTCAGGTAGGAACGGAACACCAATAAAAACAGCAGCAAGGATGTGAAAAATGACGCTAAAACAGAAAATTCTGTTGTTGGGAGCCGTCCCCGTGCTCCTGATGGCTCTGGTCGTCAACCTCAGCAATTACATGATCTCCAAGAGCGATCTCGAAGCCGATCTGATCGTTGCGCGGGAGAATGCGATCAAGGAGCGCAAGGCGCTGCTCAGCAGCTATCTGATGCTCGCCAAGACGGCTGTCGACACTGTCTACAATCAGCCAGATACCCCGGAAGTGCGCAAGCAGGTAGCCGAAATATTGCGGCCGCTGCGCTACAGCAGCGATGGCTATTTCTTCGTTTACGACTTTCAGGGCAATACCGTCTTGTTGCCGACTCGCCCCGATATGGAAGGCAAGAACCGTTGGCAGGACAAGGATGCCAAGGGCAAGCTGCTGATCCAGGAGATCGTCAAAGCCGCCCGTCAGGGAGATGGTTTCTCCGAATACTGGACCGCCAAGCCTTCTATCGGGCGGGATGCGCCCAAGCTCTCCTTCAACCTGGTGCTCGACAAATATGAGTGGATTATCGGCACCGGCTTTTATATCGACGACATAGACAACGAGCTGGCGGCGCTGCGCACCGAGCGCGAGAACAACATGCACGGCTCCCTGCAGAGCAGTGTGCTGCTGATCCTGGTGATACTGGGTATCACTCTGGTGGCGACAGTGGTGATAGGCAACCGGGTTACCCGGCCGCTGGCAGATGCAGTTCAGGCACTTAATGACATCGCAGACGGTGAGGGGGATTTGACCCAGCGCCTCAAGGTGCAGAGCAATGATGAAATTGGCCAGCTGGCCACGGCGTTCAACCGCTTCGTCGAGCGGATCCAGTCGGTGGTAAGCCAGGTGGGGGAAACCAGCAACCATCTGTTAAGTGCCGTGGAGAAGTTGCACAGCTTGAGCGAACACTATGATCACCAGATGCAGGGCCACAGCAGAGAGACGGATCAGGTGGTCACCGCCGTGACCGAGATGAGCTCCACTGCGCAGGAAGTGGCGGCCAGTGCCTCCAACGCGGCGACGGCCACCAGCGACGCGGCACGGGAGTCCGACGCTGCCCGTGGCGTGGTGGGCACCGCCATCAACAGCATCAACCGGCTGGTGGGGGAAGTGCATACCGCCTCCGGGGTCATCGAGCAGCTAGCCCATGAAACCGGCAAGATTGGCTCTGTGGTGGAGGTCATTCGCGGCATTGCAGAGCAGACCAACCTGCTGGCGCTCAACGCCGCCATCGAAGCGGCCCGGGCCGGTGAGCAGGGGCGCGGCTTTGCGGTCGTTGCGGACGAAGTGCGCTCCCTGGCGGGCCGAACCCAGCAGAGCACCAAGGAGATCAACGAGATGCTTCAACGGCTGCAAAGTGGCGTCAAACAGGCGGTAGACGTGATGCAGGCCAGCGAGGAGCGCAGCCAGGAGACGGTACAGGAGGCAAGCCATATCGCCACCTCTCTCGACAGCATGGTGATGGCGGTCAGCACCATCAACGACATGAATATCCAGATTGCCACCGCCGCCGAGGAGCAGCATGCGGTGTCAGAAGAGATCAACAAGAACCTGGTGGCTATCCAGCAGATCGTCAGCGAGCTGACCGATGCGGCTGTGGAGTCCAACAGCACCACCCGCGACCTGGCCAGCACGGGTGACAAATTGCGTAAACTCGTCTCCCAATTCCGTTATTGATCGCATTTTTGCCGTCTGGATGTCATTTCCAGACGGCAAATTTGGGGATCGGCAGAGAATGTGGGAAAATTGCTGCCATCCGTTCCTTTCGTTAACCCGTACCCTATGAATGAGATCGTGAAAGGCAGTATCGATTTGATCCGTCAGCTCAACTATGGCCTGGTCTACGCCAGCCTGGAGGAGCACAAGGAGCTGTCCCGTACCGATCTGTCCCGTTTGACCGGCCTCTCTCCGGCCAGCATCACCAAGATCACCCGTGAACTGCTCGATGGCGGTCTGGTGGTGACCTGTGGCGAAAGCTCGGTGGGGCGTGGTCGCCGTCAGACCCTGCTGCGCATCAACGAACGCCGCTTCCAGTTTCTCTCCATGCGCCTCGGCCGTGGCTATGTGGACATGGCCCTGTTCGATTTGGCCGGTCGCTCTCTCGCCCGTCATCGTCATACGTTCAGCGAAGTGGAACGTGCCGATCTGCTGGCCAGTCTGGTGCGAGCCATTGAGGGTTTCCTGCCAAAGAAGGCGTTGCGCCTTGCCTGTATCGCCCTCTGTCTGCCCGGGCAGGTGGAGCGCCACTCCGGTATGGTGAAACACTTCCCTTTCTATGATCTGCGCAACTGGCCCCTTGGCCCGACCCTGCAGCAGGCGTTCGCGGTGCCCGTGCTGGTTAGTGGCGACGTGCGCACCTGGATCCAGGCCGAGCGTGAATGGGGCGCAGCCAAAAATTGTGCCGATGCCGTGCTGGTGTTCGTCCACAACGACATAGGGGTCGGCATGGTGGTCAATGGTCAGCTTATCGAGAGTGAGTCGGCCCTGCTCGGCGATCTCAGCCACTTGCAGCTCGAACCCTATGGTCAGCGCTGCTACTGCGGCGGCTTTGGCTGCGCCTGTACCCTGGTGACCAATCAGGCGCTGGAGGCGCAATATCGGGAGCTGCGCGAGCGCATGCAGGAGTATGACTTGCCGGAAAGTGTCACCATCCGCGAGTTGTGCGAGCTGGCGCTGGCGGGTAACAGCCTGTGTCAGGACATTCTCCATCAGGCGGCCGGTCGTCTCTCCCGGGTGCTCTCCAACCTCATCTGTCTGCTCAATCCGGGCAAGCTGCTGCTGGGGGGGGAAATAACCCGCGCCGATCGCTTGTTGTTCCCCATGCTGCACCAGTCCCTGGCCAGCCAGTTGCCAGCCGAATACCTGGTGCGGCTGCAAATCGAATCCACCCATTTCTACGAAGATCCCACCAAGCCCACCTCGGTACAGGTGCACAAGGCCCTGCGCGATGGCAGTCTGCTGCTGGACTTGTTGCGAGGCGACAAGGAGGCATGACGCTCGGGTTGCAAGGACGCTTCCTGCTTATGCTCTGTCTGGTCAGTCTGCTGCAACTGGTGTTGCTGAGCGGGGCCAGTTACTACTACGTCTCCGAGCAGCGCTACCAGGAGGTAGGCGATCAGGCCCTTGACGTGGCGCGACTGGTGGCCCGTGAGCCCGGCGTCATTGCCGGGGTGAAGCGGGGCGACACAGCCCGGCTCAATGTGCTGGTTGAGCAGATCCGCGCCGAGGTCGGCGCCAGTTACATTGTCATCGGTGACAGCGAGGCGCGGCGGCTGGTGCACCCCAATGCGGATCGTATCGGCAAGCCCATGGTGGGGGACGATCCTGCCCGAGCCCTGCAAGGAGAGGCCTATATTTCCCGTGCCCAGGGGTCGCTCGGTGTCTCGGTGCGCGGCAAGGGGCCGATCCGCAACGAGATGGGACAGGTCATCGGCGTAGTGTCGGTCGGTTATCTGGTGCGCGACATAGACGCAGATCTGCAGGATTTTCTGCGCTTCGGTCTGGGAATGACCCTGATTATCGTCTTGCTCAACAGCGCTGCTGCCGCCTGGCTGGCGCGGCGCTACAAGCGGGCGATTCTCGGGTTCGAACCCGAGCAGATCGGGCGCCTCTATGCCGAGCTGGATTGCACCCTGCGCACCGTACGCGAGGGGATCCTCACCATAGATGAGCAAGGCCGACTTACCTCCCTCAACCCGAACGGCATCCGGCTGCTGCGCCTCGATGAGCAGGCTGCCAGGGCGGCCATCGGCCAACCCGTCACCCAACTGTTGCCTGAAAGCCGCATGCTCTCCCTCATTCAGGATCCGCGCCCCCAGTATGACGAAGAGATAGTGCTCAATGGCCAGCAGCTCATCGTCAACCGGCTGCCGCTGGTGCGGGATGGCAAACTGATCGGCGCCGTGTCGAGCTTTCGGCGCAAGGATGAGCTGGCCGAGCTCAGCGCCCAGCTCTCCCAGGTGCAGGCATACAGTGACCTGTTGCGGGTACAGACCCACGAACACAACAACCAGCTCGGCACCATAGCCGGCATGATAGAACTCGGTGCTACCCAGGAGGCGCTCGCCTTCATCGGGCGGGAAGCTGCTACCGAACAAACCTTGCTCAGCTTCCTGATGGGGGCCATTGCCAAGCCCAAGGTGGCAGGCCTGCTGCTTGGCAAGTATCACAGGGCCCATGAGCTGGGGCTGGTATTGGTGGTGGACCCAGACGCCCGTCTGCACGACATACCCCTTCGTGTGAGCGGCTCCCAGCTGGTGACACTGCTGGGCAATCTCATCGACAATGCCTTCGAGGCGACCCGTCGCCACGGCGCGCCTTACCAGCCGATCCGGGTCTCATTGAGCGATCTTGGCCAGGATCTCATCCTGGAGGTGGAGGATGGGGCGGGTGGTATAGACCCTACCTTGGCGGACAGATTGTTCGAGCGCGGGGTCAGCAGCAAGGTCGAGCCCGGTCACGGTATCGGGCTGGCGCTGGTGCGCAAGACGCTGGATGCCCTGCAGGGGACCATTACCATAGAAGCCACGACGCAGGGAAGTTGCGTCGTTTGTTACATTCCCAAGGAGGTGTGAGTGATCAAGATCCTGATCGTCGAAGATGATCCGGCCATCGCCGAGATCCACCGTCGCTTTGTGCAGCGGCTGGCGGGCTTCGAGGTGCTGGGGGTGGCGCTCACCCTGTTTGATGCCAGAGAGCAGATAGACATTCTCAAACCCGATCTGGTGCTGCTGGATGTGTGGCTGCCCGATGGTGAGGGCTTTACCCTGCTGCGTGAGCTGCGTCAGGCCGGGGCAAGCCTGGATGTCATCCTGCTCACTGCCGCCCGTGAGGCCAACGCCTTGCAGGAGGCGATGCGGCTCGGGGTGGTTGACTTCATCCTCAAACCCGTGGTGTTCGAACGGCTGCGCGATACCCTTGAGAACTATTGTCAGAGCCGCGCCGCGCTGGCGGCGCTGGCTGACATCGATCAGCAGGCGGTGGATGCCCTGTTCGGTACTCCGCTGCAACAGGTGGCGGCCGGCGGCCTGCCCAAGGGGATAGATGCACTCACCCTGCAACGGGTATTGGCGGCGCTGACGGGGGTGGGAGCCAGTGCCGAGGAGATAGGCAACCGGGTGGGGGTGAGCCGTACCACGGCGCGCCGTTATCTGGAGTTTCTGGTGGGCCAGCAATTGGCGAGCCCTGAGCTGGAATACGGCACAGTTGGTCGGCCGGAGCGGCGCTACCGTCAATGCTGACGCGCCAATATCTTGTGTTCGTCCTTGATGTCATAAAGAGAGCGCCTTTTGGCGCTCTCTTTCATTGCGGGTTCATGGGGATCAGGTCAGCTCCGAGTACAGCGTCTCCACAGGCGCCCTGCGCGCTTGCCACCACCGCCACACCGGCAACAGCAGCATCATCAGGGTCACCAGCGTGAAGCCGAGGGTGATGGGACGCTCCCACAGAAAACTCAGGGAGCCGTCATTGATGACCAGGGCGCGGCGCAGGTTGTCTTCCAGCATGCCACCCAGAATGAAGCCGAGCAGCATGGGGGCCATGGGGAAGTTGAGCAGGCGCAGGCCGATGGCGATCAGCGCCACCAGTGCCATCACATGAATGTCCATGGTATTGAAGGAGACCAGATAGACACCGGTCAGAGAGAACAGCAGTACCATGGGAATGAGCACGGGGCGCGGCACTGCCAGTACCCTTGCCAGGTAAGGAATAAGTGGCAGGTTGAGCACCAGCAGGACCACGTTGCCCAGATACATGGAGATGATCACCGACCAGAACACCTCTGGGTGTTCCATGAAAAGGCGAGGGCCCGGCTGAATGCCGTAGGCAACCAGGGCTCCCAGGATCAGCGCCGTGGTACCGGACCCCGGGATCCCCAGGGTCAGCAGTGGCACGAAGGAGCCGGTGGAGGCGGCATTGTTGGCTGCTTCCGGTGCGGCCAGGCCGCGCAGACTGCCCTTGCCGAACTGATCCTGATGTTGCTTGCCGGCGATGTTGCGCTCGGCACCATAGGCCATGAAGGCCGCTATGGTGGCACCGGCCCCCGGCAAGACGCCGATCAGGAAACCAAGTACGGAGGAGCGGGCAATGGGCGGTGCTATCTCGCGTATCTCTTCCCGACTCAGCTTGAGGCTGCCCAGATGCTTCATCTGCCTAGCCTCTTCTTCGCTATTGTCCTTGCCCGGACGCAGGACCGTCATCAGTATCTCCGCCAGGGCGAAGGTGGCCATGGCCAGCAGCAGGAAGGAGAAGCCATCGCGCAAATCCGGCAGGCCGAAGGTGAATCTGTCCACCCCGACGCTGCGGTCGATGCCGATGGTGGAGATCATGATGCCAAACAACGCCATGATCAGCGCTTTGAGTACCTGTCCCTTGCCGGCAAAGGCGGCCACGGCCGACAGACCCAGCACCATGAGGGCGAAATAGTCCGCCGACTGGAAGGAGAGGGAGACCTTGGCGAGCAGCGGCGCCGCCACCATCAGCATGATGGCCGAGAGGGTGCCACCAGTGAAGGAGGCGTAGGCGGCGATGGCCAGCGCTTTGCCCGCCTGGCCCTTGCACGCCAGGGGGTAGCCGTCAAAGGCGGTCACCACTGTGGCCGAGCAGCCGGGGGCGTTGATCAGGATGGAGGAGGTAGAGCCGCCAAAGATGGCGCCGTAATAGACGCCGGCCATCAATATGATGCCGGAGGCTGGATCCAGCCCGTAGGTGATGGGGATCATCAGGGCGATGGCAGTGACCGGGCCCAGACCCGGCAGCATGCCGATAAAGGTGCCGACGAAGCAGCCGAGCACCACCATCATGAGGTTGACTGGCAGCAGTGCTGTGCCGAGTCCTTGCAAGATTCCGTCTAACATGGTGATTCCTTAAAACCCGAGCAGGGTAAACAGCCGACCCGGCTCCAGATAGACATTGAGTCCCTTGGTGAGCAGTGCCCAGAAACCGATGGAAAAGGGGACGCTGATCATCAGGCCATAGCGCAGGCTGGGCTTACCCAATACCCGTATGCCCACGGTCAGGAAGGCGATGGTGGAGAGCACGAAGCCAAACCAGGTCAATCCCAGGCCATAGATGACCATGAGTCCGAGCAGGATGAAGACCCGGCGCCAGTCACCGGATTCCCTGCGCAGGGGCTCGCCGCCCGGGGAGAGAACCAGCAGCAGGGAGAACAGGGCACCCAGCCCGGCCAGGGCATAGGGCAGGGTGCTGGCGGTGAAGGGTTCATATTCGTCACCGGGGTAACCGGGGATCTTGGTGGCGTAATAGCCATAGGCTAGGGAGAGCAGCAAAAACAGCAGGCCTCCCAGTCGCTCCTTGGTGATATTCATGTCTGTCTCTCCAGCATGGACGGCGGGCGCCAGGCCCGCCTGTGATGTGACAACGAGGATTACTTGATGAAGCCGAGCTCGCGCATCAAGCCGCCGATCTGCTGCTCCTGGCTGTTGAGGAAGGCGGTAAAGTCGGGGCCGGACTGATAGAGATTGGTCCAGCTGTTGCGGGCGCGAACCACTTCCCACTCCGGCTTGTCATACATCTGCTTGAGCAGGGCGGCAAACTCGGCGGATTTCTCCGGGCTGATGTCGGGAGAGGCGAAGTAACCGCGCCAGTTGGCAAACACGGTTGGGTTGCCCTGCTCACTGAAGGTGGGCACCTGATTGGCCCCCGGCATCCGCTCGGCGGCAGTCACGCCCAGGATCCGCATCTGGCCCGATTTGACCGCCTCCATCGCCTCGCCAAACCCGGTGGAGAGCACCTGGGTTTCTCCTGCCAGTACTGCGGCCATGGCGCTGCCGCCTGCATCATAGGCCACATAGCGCAGCTTGCTGGCATCGGCTCCCCCATTCTTGAAGGTCATGGCGGCCACCAGATGGTCCAGGCTGCCACGGGCGGAGCCGCCGGCTATCTTCACCTTGGCCGGGTTGGCTTCATAGGCTGCCAACAGTTGGGACCAATTCTGGTAGGGGGAGTCCAGCGGTACGGCCAGTGCCTGATAATCGGCGATGATGGCGGCGACCGGGGTGAGATCCCGGAAGGACTGCGGCAACTCTTTGGAGAGGGATTTGACGATGATGGGGGTGGAGTTGACCATCAGTGTCTTGTCGGACTGGGCCGACGTTTCGATCAAATGGGCGATGGCTTTTGCGCCGCCACCGGCGGAGATGTTCTGGTAAGAGGCGGTGGTGATGAGGCCGGATTTGGTCAGCGCCTCGCCGGTGCCGCGGGCCGTGTTGTCCCAACCACCGCCGGCACCGCCGGGGATCAGAAAGTGGATGTCATCTATTTTGGCCTGTACGCCGAGGCTGGCGCCAAGCAGGCAGCAGAGCAGGGTGCGCTTGAGGGTTCCTTGCAACATGATGTACTCCTTGTGATTGTTGCAAAGAGGTTAATTAATCATGTCGGGTTGGAGAACAATCTGACCGTAATGGCTATTAAGGCTGTTCTGGTCATTTTGTGCATTTTGGTCATGGGCAGATGCTTTGTTGCTGAAAGATGGCTTGATGTCGCGTTGGCAAGGCGCTGGAGGTAAAAAACATTAGGCTCCCCGCGTAAAAAGTGGGGAGCCTGGTTCGTGCTGGCAGCGGCTTGGTCGCCGCTACGTTTTTGCCGCTGAGGAAACCTTGTCGCCGATGGTCTCCTGCTGTTTGGTGGTTTCAGTGGCCTGCTGTTTGCGCTGCAGCTGCTCCATCACCAGCTTGTAGGCGATGTAGTACTTGTAGATGTTGCCCACGTAGGTCACTGTTTCTGGGCCTATTTTCTCAGCCGCCACATACTCGACGTTATGAAACCAGATGTTGGGATCCAGTCCCCGTTTCTTGGCCTCTGTCCGCAGTCGTGCCACCCGGGCGGGGCCGGCATTGTAGGAAGCAAATGAAAACAAGGCCTTGTCGAGGGCCGTCATGGGCTCGTCGGCGTAGTAGTGATCGATCATCCAGCGCATGTATTTGACGCCACCGTGGATGTTGGGTTCTAGCTGGCGAATGTCGCCTACCTTCAGACCTTTGCCGGTGGCGGGCATGATCTGCATGATGCCGATGGCGCCGACCGGGCTGCGCGCCTTGTGGTTGAGTGCCGACTCCTGATAGCCCTGAGCCGCGATCAGCAGCCAGTCCACATCGAAACGATCGCCGTACTGGCGAAACAGGTCTACCAGCTGCAGGAATTTCTTGCGCTCAGTCTCGGCGGCAGCGCTCTTGACGAATTTGTTCTGCTTGAGATAACGGGCCAGGATGTCCTCTCCTGTGGCCTTGCCCCGCTGGGCTGCTATCTGCTCGTTGAGCATGGCGAGCAACTTGGGACTCTCCTTGCGTACTGCCCAGGCGATGACCCCCCCTTCACGGAATGCGGGTTGTTCGTGGATCTGGATGGCGGGAAAAATCTTCTTCCAGAAGCGAGCCTTGTGCTCATCCATGACGATGAAGGGCAGCAGGCCGGCATTGACCATCTCCACCAGATCCTCATCTTCCAGGGATTCCGGGGCAGGCTTTATGTCGATGAGGGGCTCACCCGCGGTTTTGCGGGCCTGGTTATAGGCGATGAGGCTCTCGAAGTAACTTGAAGAGGGGCGCACATGGACAGTTTGGCTGCCGAGTCCGGCGACACTCTCCACCCTGGGTGAGTGAGGCCCCGAGATCAGCAGTTCCCGCACGTTTTCCAATAAGGGATTGGTAAACTCCACGCCCTGCTTCTTGCGCTGATCCGTGATGGTGAGGTTGGCTGCCGCTATGTCACCTTTGCCGTCGATCAGGGCTTGCAGCAGGGCTTCACGGGCAACCGGAATGAAGACGAACTGCAGCTTGAGGTGGCGCTTGATGGCCTTCTGTTTGCGCAGCTGATCGTTGAGCCGTTTTTCTACCTGCATGAAAGCATCGTAGGTTACGCCCCGTTGGACCCCTTTGTTGATGAAGTAGCCGGTCTTGTTGTAGGTGGTGAGAACCCGGATGGTGCGTCGTTCCAGCATGTCATCGAGGTCGCCAAACAGGGGGCGGGACAGTTCCTCTGCGCTAAATGCCAGGGACGCCGGCACTTCGTCGGGCGCTGCAGTCGATTCAGCCGCCGTGGCCGGCGCCAGGCAGCAGAGCATCCAGCCCAGGATGATCCATAACCTTTTCATGATGAGTACCTCACTCTTTTCATTGAGTGTAAGTGGCAGGCAAGGGGCTACTTAGCTCATTGAATTTGGCCCAATGTGTCAGATAGCACCATTGGCTCTATTTTGTGGTGCTGCAGCCGTCTCGTTCGAGATGGTCAAGCATGCCTGTTGGGGCAGAGGTGTGATGCGGATGATTGCGGACACGAGATGTTGCGGTATCTGGCAGAGGATAGGGAATGGGAAAACAGTGAAATGTAGAAGGGGAACCATAACGGCTCCCCTTTTATTGCAGCAAATCCGATGTGGCGTTAGAACCAGAAGCCGATGATGAAGGACCCCGCCAGGGTCAACATGACGTTGGCCACCGCATAGGTACCCGCATAACCGAGCGCCGGAATGGAGCTGTTGGCCGCTTCGTTCACCACGTCCATGGCCGGGGCGCAGGTGCGGGCCCCCGTGATGGCACCCAGCAGCAGTGCCGGGTTCATCTTCAGCACCCAGACCCCGAACAGATAGCCCACCAGCACCGGCAAGGTGGTCACCAGCATGCCGGAGAAGAGCACCACCATACCCACTTCACTCAGGTGGTCGAGGATGCCGCCACCGGCTTTCAGACCCGTGCTCACCATGAAGACGGCGAGCCCCAGATCCTTGGCCAGACGCAATGCCCCGGGCGGCACATAGCCGACTGTGGGGTGGTTGGCGCGCAGGTAGCCCATCAGGATCCCTGCCAGCAGCAGGCCGACGGCGTTACCCAGACCAAACTCGAGCTGGCCGAATACCAGGGAGACGGAGCCAATCAGCAAACCCAGCACGAAGAAGGTGGTGAAGGCGACCAGATCCGTGGTCTGGCTGTGGATACTGATAAAGCCGATCTTGTTGGCCAGCAGCTTGACCCGCTGCTTCTCGCCGCTGATCTGCAGCACGTCACCCTTTTGCAGCATGATGTTGCGATCAAACGGCATCTCTATCTGGGACCGTACCACCCGGTTGAGGAAGCAGCCTTTCTCGGTGAGGTTGAGCTCCACCAGATGGCGCCCGACTACTCCATCGTTTTTCACCACTATCTCTTCGGTAACTATCTGAAGGTCCAGCAGGTTGCGGTCGAATACCTCTTTACCGTTACGGTAATTGACGTCGAGTTTCTCGTGGCTTTCCGGATAGCCTACCAAGGCGATCTCGTCCCCTTCCTGGATGACGGCATCACCATCCGGGCTTGCCAGTATGCCGTTGCGGCGGATCCGCTCCACATAGCAGCCAGTGTGGGGATAGATACCGGTTTCCCGCAGAGTACGACCACCAATCCAGGCTGCCAGCTCGGGGCCGACCCGATAGGCACGGATGATGGGGAGGTAGGTTTTGCGGCTTTCGTTGTCCGACAGACCACGTTCACGGGCGATCTTCTGCGCTTCTGTGCTCAAATCCAGCCTGGCCAGTGAAGGCAGGTAGCGCACCACCAGCATCAGGCCTACCAGGCCGACCAGATAGGTCAGCGCATAGCCAATGCCCATGTTGTCGAGCACGGACTGCATGTCTGTCTTGTGAGGCAGGTTGAGCAGGCCGCTGCGCAGGGCATCCTGCGCACCAACCAGGGCCGGGGTTGAGGTGAGCGAGCCCGCCAGGATCCCGGCGGCCATGCCTGGCCCCAGGTTGAAGAACTTGGCCAGCCCCACTGTCAGCAGCAGTGCCGTCAGCAGGATCACCAGAGTGAGGGTGATGTAGTGAATGCCGTCCCGCAGGAAGACGCTGAAAAAGTGCGGCCCCGCCTCTATCCCCACGCAGAAAATGAACAGCATGAAGCCGACGTTCTCCGTGGTGGCGGTGAACTCGAAACCCATCTGGCCGAACAGCAGGGCGGTAAACAGCACGCCTATGGTGTTGCCAATCTGGAAATTGCCGAGCCTGACTTTGCCGAGCAACAGGCCGAAGGCCAGTACCACGAACAGCAGCAGGGAGTCGCTTTGATGTAACAGTGTCACGAAATCTATGGTCATGCCCGGAAAAACCGAGGAAAAAAGTGGGGTCGATATTGTGCCGGATCCCTTACCAATAAAGAAGCGCCAAAGGAGGATTAATCGGTAGCAAGCTGCCTTGCTGCCCCTTGGTTGAGGGAAAACACGGGGCAACCAGGAAGATCCGCTCTATTTCGCGCTGTCTGCCCCGCTGTCAATGAGTGATTCCTGCTATCTGTGATCCTTGTCCGCATGACCGGCTTGAAAATTTATTCCCTGCTGTTTGGGAGAGTCGTTTCGCGGTTTTTCAGCATATCTGACTGAAGAGCGGGGGAGGAGTCAGGAACCGGTTCAAGGGGCAGGTACGGATGCTGACCCACTGTTCGCGGGATAGCGAAAAGATATCTGGAAAAGGCATCTGATGGCCGGAGTGTCGACCCATTTAGGGGGGCATTCAAAAACAGCAGAAAATGAGGTTGGGAAGAGAAATCGGAGCCGGTCGATGGCAATGGCCTGCCAAGCTAGGCAGTGACTGGGTTTGACTGACTTACCCACAGATTCTGTGGATAACCCTGTGTGTGAAACTTGGCGATCAGGCTGCAGGCCGCGCCAATACTGGGTTGCAAGGGCTGTTCAAAAAATACCGGAAGAAAAATGTTTCTATAAAAATCAAATAGTTAGGCGCAACAGAACAAAACGCTACTGGCATGGACAGGGAGACAAATGGGGGATGTCACCGCAGTGAGCGGCTTGTGCATTAAAATCGGCAGAGGAAAGCACTAAAGTGGATAACTTGCACCGAGATGGTGAGGAATTGGCTCCCCCGACTGGACTTGAACCAGTGACATACGGATTAACAGTCCGCCGTTCTACCGACTGAACTACGGGGGAACATCAGGCAAGGAGGGGCATCATACAGAGGTCGCTTTTTGAGGTCAATAGCCGCTTGGGCAGGAGAGTGGATACCCAGGCCACCCCAACTCGGAGTACACTTCTTCCTTGCCGTTTTTTGCCGGGAGTCGTCATGAGCAAGTTATTTCAGTTGGCCAGCCAGTTTCAACCCGCAGGGGATCAGCCAGAGGCGATCGCCCGTCTGCTTGATGGCATCGAGTCCGGCCTGGCCCATCAGACCCTGCTCGGGGTGACAGGTTCGGGCAAGACCTTCACCATGGCCAACGTGATCGCGACCCTGAACCGCCCCACCATGATCATGGCCCCCAACAAGACGCTGGCTGCCCAGCTCTATGGCGAGATGAAGGAGTTTTTCCCCGAGAATGCGGTGGAGTATTTCGTCTCCTACTACGACTACTACCAGCCCGAGGCTTATGTACCGACCACGGACACCTTCATCGAGAAGGATGCCTCCATCAATGATCACATCGAACAGATGCGGTTGTCGGCCACCAAGGCGCTACTGGAGCGGCGGGATGTCATCATAGTCGCGTCCGTGTCGGCCATCTATGGTCTGGGAGATCCCCAGGCTTACCTCAGCATGATGCTGCACCTCAAAGTCGGGGACGTGATCAACCAGCGGGATATACTGCGTCGTCTCGCCGAGCTGCAATACACCCGCAATGATATGGCATTCCAGCGCGGTACCTTTCGGGTGAGGGGGGAGGTCATCGACATCTATCCTGCCGAGTCGGACAAGCTGGCGCTGCGCGTGGAGCTGTTTGATGAAGAGGTGGAGCGGCTCTCCCAGTTCGATCCCCTGACCGGTGCCATCGAACAGACGGTGGTGCGCTACACCATCTATCCCAAGACCCACTACGCCACCCCGCGCGAAACCATTCTGGGTGCCATCGAACATATAAAGGAGGAGTTGAAAAGCCGCCGGGAACAGCTGCTGTCTCTCAACAAGCTGGTGGAGGAGCAGCGCATCAGCCAGCGCACCCAGTTCGACATGGAGATGATGCAGGAGCTGGGCTACTGCTCCGGTATCGAGAACTACAGCCGCTACCTCTCCGGTCGTGCACCGGGGGAGCCGCCGCCCACCCTGTTTGACTACCTGCCAGGGGATGGCCTGCTCATCATCGACGAATCCCACGTGACGGTGCCGCAGATCGGCGCCATGTTCAAAGGGGACAGATCCCGCAAGGAGACGCTGGTGGAGTACGGCTTTCGTCTGCCCTCGGCACTCGACAACCGGCCCCTCAAGTTCGATGAGTTCGAGGCCCTGATGCCGCAGACGGTGTTTGTCTCGGCTACCCCTGGCCCCTACGAGCTGGGCAAATCTGGCGATGACGTGGTGCAGCAGGTGGTGCGCCCGACCGGTTTGCTCGATCCCGAGATAGAAGTGCGCCCGGTGACCACCCAGGTGGACGATCTGCTCTCCGAGATCCGGCTGCGGGTCGCGGTGGAGGAGCGGGTGCTGGTGACGACCCTCACCAAGCGAATGTCGGAGGATTTGACCGAATATCTGGCGGATCATGACGTTAGAGTGCGCTACCTGCACTCGGATATCGACACCGTAGAGCGGGTGGAGATCATTCGCGATCTGCGCCTCGGCAAGTTTGACGTGCTGGTCGGCATCAACCTGCTGCGAGAGGGCCTCGACATGCCGGAGGTCTCTCTGGTGGCCATCCTGGATGCGGACAAAGAGGGCTTCCTGCGCTCCACGCGCTCCCTCATTCAGACCATTGGCCGCGCCGCCCGCAACCTCAACGGCAAGGTGATCCTGTACGGGGATTCCATCACCAACTCCATGAGAGTAGCCATTGAGGAGACGGAGCGTCGTCGCACCCTGCAGCATGCCCATAACCTCGAACACTGCATCACCCCAAAAGGGCTCAACAAGTCGGTGGGGGATGTGATGGACATGGGGGGCAGCCGCAGTGCAGGCAAGACGGGCAGGGGAGGTCGCAAGGCTGCCGAGCCACAAGGGGAGTACCATGTTCGCTCCGCCAGCGAGATCGCAAAAGAGATCAAGCGGATGGAGGAGCAGATGTTCCAGCATGCGCGGGATCTGGAGTTCGAACAGGCAGCGGCGCTGCGAGACCAGATCCAGCAGTTGCGCCACGAGTTGATCGAGAGTTGAACAATAAGCCGAATGGCAAACGCTGGCTCATCTGGCGGCGCATGCGCCGTCTCTATCAGGGCTTTCGCCATCCTGCCACTCCCTGGTGGGCCAAGGGGCTGGTGATCCTCATACTGCTCTATGGCCTCAGCCCGCTGGATCTCATCCCCGATGTGATCCCCCTGCTTGGCTGGTGCGATGACCTGACCCTGCTGCTGCTTTTATTGTGGGGATGGGAGAAGTGCCTGCCCGAACATGTCAGGCTGACACTGGATAAACGAGACTGAATCAGTTTCCCTCTTAATCAGGGGTGAACAGGCGTTGGTTATTTATGATTTTTTGGATAAAAAGGGAATCGATTGAGTTTCGCCTTTCGTTGATTAAAAAGAGCGCAATGGGAAGGATTGTGACCCTGAATGCATTGGCGTAGACTCCACGCCGTTCACTTCATGAGTATGAAAAAATGGATCTGATCCTGTTTGCGATTGACTTTATTCTGCACGTTGACGTGCATTTGAGAGAGCTTTTTGAAAACTATGGCGTCTGGGTTTATGCCATCCTGTTCCTGATCATCTTCTGCGAGACAGGGCTGGTGGTCACTCCCTTCCTGCCGGGTGACTCACTGCTGTTTGCTGCCGGTGCCCTCACAGTGGGCAGTGTGCTGGATGTACATACCCTGGCGGCCCTGCTGATCATCGCTGCCGTGCTGGGCAACGTGGTCAACTACACCATTGGTCACTTCTTCGGCGAGCAGCTGTTCCGTAACCCTGACTCCAAAATCTTCCGTCGGGATTATCTGGACAAGACTCACGCCTTTTACGACCGCCATGGTGGCAAGACCATTATCATCACCCGTTTCCTGCCGATCGTGCGCACTTTTGCTCCCTTCGTTGCAGGCATGGGGGCCATGACCTATCCGCGCTTCCTGGTATTCAACCTGGTGGGGGGGCTGCTGTGGGTTATTTCCTTCGTGTATGCCGGCCACTTCTTTGGCAACTTGCCCGTGGTGCGTCAGAACTTTACGCTGCTCATCTTCGGCATCATCTTTATTTCCTTGTTGCCCATGGTCATCGGCATGGCAAAGGCCAGGATGCACGCCAGCAAGGCAGCATCCTGATCGGCGCATCGCTGACGGGCAGGTCATAAAAATGGGAGCCACTGGCTCCCATTTTTATTGTGTGAACACTGGCTCGGCCGCAGTGGTGCACCTTGAGCAGGTTGCCGATGGCCAGGATCACAAACGCCAGAGGCAGGCGGCAAAGATGCTATTCAGCCCCATGAAGAAGGGTTGTTGGCAGCGGATGAGGTCATAGACGTTGATTGAAGAGGGGAGCCAATGGCTCCCCTCTTTATATATGCAACTCGGCATTAGCTGCAGCATCGCCCCTTGACCAGATTGCCGATGGCCACGACCACAAACACCAGCAGGTAGGCGGCGAAGATGGCAACGAGCCATTGAGGCATGGAGAAGCTCAGGAACTGCCAGCTGATCTCGCTGCAATCTCCATCCGGGAAGAATAGCCAGGGCAGCCACTGATCGAGAGGAGCCCAGCTGGGGAAATCCGCAAAAGGGCTGCAGACGTTGAATGGGGAAGGATTCATCTGATAATCCACGTGCTTCAGTGCCAGCTGAAGGCCACGGAAGGCACTGTAGCCCCAGAGCAAGAGGGCACTCCAGCGGACATACCACTTCTCTGGTGCCACCATGCCGAGCAAGCCTGCCGAGAGTACACCCAGGATGGCGAGGCGCTCGTACACGCACATGACGCACGGGTGCAGACCCAGCACATATTGGAAGAAGAGGGCACTCAACTCAAGGAACAAAGCGGACGCGGCAAGCAGACCCCATGCCAGTCGATGGGCGGCAATACGACGCAGGAACTCAATCATCTGGTTGATCTCACAGAAAAAACAGTGGCTGAATTAGAGCAGAGCAGGGGATAAAAAGAAAGGTGCTGTCCCAATCCCGCATGGTGAGACGAATCCATTGTGTGTTGTAAGGCTTATCTTGGCAGGTGATTGCTTTGAAGACAGCGCGTAACCGTCAAGTTGAGCGGATACCAGATCCAACATGTGAACAAGTAGCACCGTCAGTTGAAAGAACGGATTGAGTGATGCCATGGCGTGGCGACCCATTACCTGTGAAATTATCCGGGTTGGCGCAGGATGCTGGAACGTTACGGAAGGGGGGAAATATCAAAGCGTGTTTGCACGAGGTACTGGGGCACCCCGTGCAACACGTAATTGGGACATAGCCAAAAAAGAAAGGGCCCCGCAGGGGCCCTTGGTCTTTAGTGCAGTGCAGGTAGCGCAGCAGGTGCAACGCTGTGAGGCAGGATCCACCCGGCCTGATAGAACCACTCTGTGGTAGGTGTAAGCAGCAGTTCCACCGCGAAGAAACCGACCAGCCCCAGCACCAGGGTGTAGGGCAGCGCCATCCACACCATGCGACCATAGGAGAGTCGTAACAGGGGTGCCAGTGCCGAGGTCAGCATGAACAGGAAGGCAGCCTGACCATTGGGGGTCGCCACTGAGGGCAGGTTGGTTCCTGTATTGATGGCAACCGCCAGCAGGTCGAACTGTTCGCGACTGATAGCCTTGTTGAGCAGGGCTGTCTTGACCTCGTTGATGTAGACAGTGCCGACGAAGACGTTGTCACTGACCATGGAGAGCAGGCCGTTAGCCAGATAGAAGAGGGCGAGTTGATCGTCCGGCTCTGCGGCCAGTACCCACTGGATAACCGGTCTGAACAGCTGCTGATCGATGATGACGGCGACCACGCTGAAGAAGACGGCGAGCAGGGCGGTGAAGGGCAGCGCCTCCTGGAATGCTTTGCCCAGCGAGTGCTCATCGGTAATGCCGGTCAGTGAGGTTGCCAGCACTATGACTGACAGCCCGATCAGCCCAACGGCGGCCAAATGCATGGCAAGGCCGATGATCAGCCAGATAGCAATCAGCGCCTGTACCATCAGCTTGGCTTTGTCCTGAGGAGTGCGTTTGGCATCCTCATGACGGTTGTACTCTTCCATGATCATGCGTACCGAGTTGGGTAATTTGGCGCCATAGCCAAACCATCCCATCTTCTCCACCAGCACGCAGGTAAGCAGACCACAGATAAAAACAGGCAGAGATACGGGGGCCATACGAATAGCGAATTCACCAAAATACCAACCCGCCTGCTCGCCGATGATGAGGTTTTGCGGTTCACCCACCAGAGTACAAACCCCTCCCAGTGCCGTCCCTATGGCTGCGTGCATCATCAGGCTGCGAAGAAAGGCACGAAATTGCTCGAGCGCCTGATGGTGATCCTCCTGTACCTCCTGATCATGGGTGTGGTCATGTTCATGACCAAAACTCTTGCCAGACGACACCTTGTGGTAGATAGCGTAGAAACCGGTCGCCACACTGATCACCACGGCGATCACGGTCAGGGCGTCAAGGAAGGCTGACAGAAAGGCTGACACCAGACAGAACGCCAGAGAGAGCAGCGTCTTGGAGCGGATCCGGATCAGCATCTTGGTGAACACATAGAGCAGTAGTTGCTTCATGAAGTAGATGCCTGCCACCATAAATACCAGCAGCAGCAGCACTTCAATGTTGGCAACCAGTTCATGTTTGACCTGCTCTGCCGAGGTCATGCCGATGAGCACGGCTTCAATGGCCAGCAGGCCGCCGGGCTGCAGTGGGTAGCATTTGAGCGCCATTGCCAGGGTGAAGATAAATTCGACGACCAGCAGCCAGCCGGCAGCAAAGGGATCGAGATAAAAGGCGATCGGGTTGATCACCAGAAATAACAGAATTGCGCTCTTGTACCACTTTGGCGCATGACCCAAAAAGTTCTTGGCAAATGCGTTCCCTAAGCTGATTGGCATAATAATGGATCTCTGTTTCGTTGTTGGTGTCTGCTTCTGTGCAGTCAAGACAGACTCGTCCTTAAATATCCGGATGCTGTCCCATATCAGATTGATTCTTCATGATTTTAATCAAAAAGAGCACTAACTATAAATAACATAGTGCCCCTTGCCCAAGATAATGTCTGTTTTATCGACAGGGGGTGGCGTTGCTTGGCACCTTTCTCGACATTCAATACATTTATTTAACATCAAGTTCTGCTTATGTGAGCAGAGGACTGACCTTCTGCTTGCCAGCCTTTTCTGCTTTGCTATTATTCGTGGGCCTTTTTACGCACTAAACAGAGTCACTACATGGTCATAAAAGCGCAGAGCCCTGCAGGGTTTGCCGAGGAATACATCATCGAGTCCATCTGGAACAATCGCTTTCCTCCAGGATCCATACTGCCGGCCGAGCGTGAGCTGTCCGAGCTTATCGGGGTGACTCGTACTACCTTGCGCGAAGTGCTTCAGCGTCTGGCCCGCGATGGCTGGCTCACTATCCAGCATGGCAAGCCGACCAAGGTAAACAATTTCTGGGAGACCTCGGGTCTCAACATCCTGGAAACCTTGGCCCGTCTGGATCAGGACAAGGTGCCGGATCTGGTGGCCCAGCTGCTGTCGGCACGTACCAATATCTGCACCATCTTCATTCGTGGTGCCATTCGCAACAACCCGGATCAAGCAGCCGAGATACTGCGCGGTGCCAATGCGGTAGACAGTACCCCGGAAGCGTATGCGGAGTTTGATTATCGTCTGCATCACCAGCTCGCCTTTGCCTCCGGCAATCCTATCTATGCCCTGATCCTCAATGGTTTCAAGGGATTGTATAGCCGGGTCGGGCGTTACTATTTCTCTGACAAGCAGGCTCGTGAAACGGCGGATGCCTACTACAAGGTCTTGTTGGGGTTGGCCGAGACCAAGAATCATGAAGCCGTGTTCATGACGGTACGCCAGTACGGTATCGAGTCTGGCAAGTTGTGGACCCGTCTGCGCCAGGACATGCCGAGCAATCTGTGTGACAACTGATTGTTGATGCAAAGAGAAAACGCGCCTTCTGGCGCGTTTTTTTATGGTTGAATGTGGTCTCAGAGCGGTTTTTTGTCAGGGCAGCGACCTATGATGTCGGCAGGCAAATCGCCGTTATCCTGCTCCAGCACCACATCGAATCCCCACAGCTGGTGCAGATGCTTGAGCACCTCGTGGCGTGAATCTCCAAGGGGGATCCGGTTGTGCGGCACATAGCGCAGGGTCAATGAGCGATCTCCCTTGACCGCCACGTTATAGACCTGAATATTGGGCTCCAGGTTGCTCAAGTTGTATTGAGCTGACAGGGTATTGCGTACCAGCCGATAACCCTCCTCATTGTGAATGGCAGATACCTTGAGATAGTTCTTCAAGTCATCATCGTCGATGGCGAACAGCTTCATCTCCCGCATCACCTTGGGGCTGAGGAACTGACTGATGAAGCTCTCGTCCTTGAAGTTCTGCATGGCAAAATGCAGGGTATCGACCCAGTTGGTGCCGGCATAATCGGGGAACCAGTATCTGTCCTCCTCGGTCGGGTTTTCGCAAATGCGGCGCAGATCAGTGAACATGGCAAAGCCAAGGGCGTAGGGGTTGATCCCCGAGTAGTAGCGGCTGTTGTAGGGGGGCTGGTATACCACGTTGGTGTGGCTGTGCAGCACCTCTATCATGAAACGATCGCTGATCTTGCCCTCGTCATACAGGTGGTTAAGGATGGTGTAGTGCCAGAAGGTGGCCCAGCCTTCATTCATTACCTGAGTCTGTTTCTGCGGGTAGAAGTACTGGCTGATCTTGCGCACTATGCGCACTATCTCGCGCTGCCAGGGTTCGAGCAGAGGGGCATTCTTCTCGATGAAGTAGAGAATGTTCTCCTGGGGCTCAGCCGGATAGCGTCTGTCTTCAACACCGGAGGCCTTGTGCTGCTTGGGCAGGGTGCGCCACAGCTCGTTCACCTGAGTCTGCAGATAATCTTCCCGTGCCTTCTGGCGACGCTTCTCCTCTGCCAGCGAGATCTTCTGGGGCCGCTTGTAACGGTCCACTCCGAAGTTCATCAGGGCATGACAGGAGTCGATCAACTTTTCCACCGCATCGATGCCGTGTTTCTCTTCGCATTCGGTGATGTAGTTTTTGGCAAACAGCAGATAGTCGATGATGGAGGAGGCATCGGTCCAGGTTTTGAACAGATAGTTGTTTTTGAAAAAAGAGTTGTGACCATAACAGGCGTGCGCCATGACCAGTGCCTGCATCGGCATCGTGTTCTCCTCCATCAGGTAAGCGATGCAGGGATCCGAGTTGATGACGATCTCATAGGCCAGCCCCATCTGGCCGCGCTTGTAGTTGCGCTCGGTGTGGATGAAGCGTTTGCCAAATGACCAGTGTTGATAGCCGATGGGCATACCGACACTGGAGTAGGCATCCATCATCTGCTCGGCGGTGATCACCTCGATCTGATTGGGGTAGGTATCCAGTCGATAGAACCTGGCGACCCGGGCTATCTCCTGATGATAAGTCTCCAGCAGATCGAAGTTCCAATCCGGGCCATCGTCCAGTGGCGGTATTTTTCTTGCGGTTTCTACCATATGACTTCCCTCACGCCGCTTGCTTCTTGAACAGCTCCCGGAATACCGGATAAATATCATCGACCTTGCGAATGTGCTCCATCGCGAAGTGGGGGAACTGGCTGGCCACCGACTCGTACTCGTGCCACAGGGTCTGGTGGGCGCGGGTGGTGATCTCTATATAGGAGTAGTACCGCACCCGCGGCATGATATCCCGGGTCAGGATCTCCCGGCATTGCGGCGAATCATCAGCCCAGTTGTCACCATCGGATGCTTGCGCCGCATAGATGTTCCACTGGTTGGCCGGGTAACGCTCGTTGATGATGTCGTTCATCATCTTGAGTGCGCTGGAGACGATGGTGCCGCCCGTCTCCTGGGAATAGAAGAACTCGTGTTCGTCCACTTCCTTGGCTTGGGTGTGATGGCGAATGTAGACCACTTCCACGTTCTTGTAGGTCCGGCTCAGGAACAGGTAGAGCAGGATATAGAAGCGCTTTGCCATCTCCTTGGTGGCCTGATCCATGGAACCCGACACGTCCATCAGGCAGAACATCACCGCCTGGCTGGACGGTACGGGCCGTTTGACAAAGTTGTTGAATTTGAGATCGAAAGTGTCGATGAAGGGCACAGCTGAGATCCGCCGTTTCAGCTCTCGGATCTCCTTCTCAAGCAGGGCGATTTCGGCGAAATGCTCGTTGGGATCGGTGGCCAGCAGAGCCATCCTCTCTTCCAGTTCATGCAACTGGCGTTTCTTGCCGGCTTGCAGCGCCATGCGCCGCGCTAGCGAGTTTTGCAGAGAACGCACCACGTTGATGTTGGCTGGCACTCCGTTGGAGGTGTAACCCGCCCGGTAGGTCTTCATCTCCATCAACTGGTTGAGCTGGGTTTTCTGCAAGCGGGGCAGCTCCAGATCTTCAAACAGCAGATCCAGATACTCATCCTTGGAGATCTGGAACACGAAGTCATCTTCGCCTTCGCCCTGATTGGATGCCTGACCTTCGCCCGCACCCTGACCACCGCCCCCTCCTTTGGGACGGTCAATCTTGTCACCGGAGACGAACTGGTCATTGCCGGGATGCACCATTTCCCGCTTACCGCCTTGCCCCTGATGGAAATGAGGTTCGCCTATATCCTTGGTCGGTATGCTGATGCTCTCGCCCTTGTCCACGTCCTGAATGCTGCGCTTGGAGACAGCATCCGAGACCGCTTGTTTTATTTGCTTCTTGTAGCGGCGGATGAAGCGCTGCCGATTGACAGCGCTTTTGTTTTTGCCGTTGAGCCTGCGGTCGATAAAATGCGCCATAACTCCCCCTTGAACCACGGCAGGGTCAGGATGACTTGCGTACCCTGAGATACCATTCGGAGAGCAGTCGCACCTGTTTGCGGGTGTAGCCTTTCTCCATCATCCGTTCGACAAAGTTATCGTGCTTCTTCTGCTCCTCAGCCGAGGTTTTGCTGTTGAAGGAGATAACCGGCAGCAGCTCTTCCGTGTTGGAGAACATCTTCTTCTCGATCACGGTGCGCAGCTTCTCGTAACTGGTCCAGTTGGGGTTACGGCCTGCATTGTTGGCCCGGGCTCGCAGCACGAAGTTGACGATTTCGTTGCGGAAATCTTTCGGGTTGCTGATCCCGGCGGGTTTTTCAATCTTCTCCAGCTCGCTGTTGAGCGACGCGCGGTCAAACAGCTGGCCGGTCTCGGGGTCACGGTACTCCTGATCCTGGATCCAGAAGTCGGCATAGGTGACGTAGCGATCGAAGATGTTCTGGCCGTACTCCGAATAGGATTCGAGGTAGGCGGTCTGGATCTCCTTGCCGATGAACTCCACATAGCGCGGAGTCAGATAACCCTTGATGAACTCAAGGTAGCGATCGTGCAGCTCCTGCGGGAACTGTTCGCGCTCTATCTGCTGCTCCAGCACATAGAAAAGGTGTACCGGGTTGGCCGCCACTTCCGCGTGGTCGAAGTTGAAAACGCGAGAGAGGATCTTGAATGCAAAACGGGTGGAGAGACCATTCATGCCCTCATCCACACCGGCGTAGTCACGGTACTCCTGATAGCTCTTGGCCTTGGGATCCGTGTCTTTCAGGCTCTCGCCATCATAGACCCGCATCTTGGAGTAGAGGCTGGAGTTTTCCGGCTCTTTCAGACGCGAGAGGACGGAGAACTGACCCAGCAGCTCCAGTGTGCCCGGGGCACATTTGGCATCGGTCAGTTCGCTGTTGATCAGCAGTTTTTCGTATATCTTCACCTCTTCCGAGACACGCAGGCAGTAAGGCACCTTGACGATATAGACCCGGTCGAGGAAGGCCTCGTTGTTCTTGTTGTTACGGAACTGCTGCCACTCTGATTCGTTGGAGTGAGCCAGCAATATGCCGTCGAAGGGTAGGGCGGAGAGCCCCTCTGTACCGTTGTAGTTCCCTTCCTGGGTCGCGGTCAGCAGAGGATGCAGCACCTTGATGGGGGCCTTGAACATCTCCACGAACTCCATGATCCCCTGGTTCGCCTTGCACAGCGCACCTGAGTAGGAGTAAGCATCGGCATCATCCTGGGCATAATGCTCCAGCATACGGATGTCGACCTTGCCGACCAGAGAGGAGATATCCTGGTTGTTGTCATCACCCGGTTCTGTCTTGGCGATGGCAATCTGATCGAGGATGGAGGGGTTGACCTTCTCTACCTTGAACTTGGAGATGTCGCCACCGAACTCGTGCAGTCGCTTGGCCACCCAGGGTGACATGATGGGGCGCAGATAACGGCGCGGTATGCCGTACTCTTTTTCCAGCAGCTCGCCATCCTCTTCGATGTCGAACAGACAGAAGGGGTGGTCATTGACCGGCGAGCCCTTGATGCGATAGACAGGCACTTTTTGCATCAAGGATTTGAGCTTCTCAGCCAGCGAGGATTTGCCGCCGCCAACCGGCCCCAGCAGATAGAGGATCTGCTTCTTTTCTTCCAGCCCCTGGGCCGAGTGCTTGAGGTAGGAGACGATCTGCTCGATGGCTTCCTCCATGCCGTAGAAATCTTTGAAGGCGGGATAGCGTGCAACGACGCGGTTGGAAAAAAGGCGACTGAGTCTGGGATTGACCGAAGTATCGATCATTTCCGGCTCGCCGATGGCGACCAGCAAGCGTTCGGCAGCGGAGGCGTAGCAGGCTTTGTCCTGCTTACACATATCCAGAAATTCCTGGATGCTGTACTCCTCTTCCCTGGCTTTCTCGTATCGCTGTTGATAATGCTCGAAGATGCCCATAACTTTGCCCTCGTTATAGTCGCTTACCCTGAAAAGAGTGGATCACTACTTTTGTTCTGTTTACCTCATTAAGCCTAGTCAACAGCCCCCAGTAATCCATCACCATCTATTGGTTTAAATTTGCAAGGGTACTTCCCGATCCTGATGCGGGAAGGCGCAATCAGTGACACACCTATGTTACTGACTGTTAAATTATTTTTGCCACGATAGTGAGGTAAATGTCAAAGAGATAAAAAATAAATGTTTGCCAGAAAATGGAAAGGACAACGCATTGTTCGGGTCAGTTGGCTGTAACGCAGACGGGGCAAGGGAAGGAGGAAAAGCGAATGGAAATGACCATTACGTTTACGTCAGCGGAATGATGCTTGTTTGGTGTTAAAGCTCTAATTTTTACATTGACGCTACATTTTTGCTGCTCTAGATTGGCCCTGTGTCGGCAGCCATCGCTTTAGCAAGAGAGTGATGGCTGCTGATACAAAGCTCTGTTTAAGCACGTTTCCGTTGGCTTGACCCTCGCATATGCGAGGGTCTTATTTTTTCAGCGGGTTGTAGATGTGCACTGGCATGATCAACTGTCAGGGGTGGGGTAGAACCGTGATACCGCTGCCAGCACCTCGGCGAATGGATGCGCCGCCAGCTGACCAAATCCAGCCAGGCTTTTTGCCTTGACCCGGGTGGTCAATGGCGTGGCGATACCGCACAGAAAACGGGTCAGAATGCGAGGATGGTTGGTGTGGCACAAGGCTATCAGGGGATCACACCAGGCACGCAACCCCTTTTCGTTGGGCAGGGTGAGGGTCGGCAATGGCGGCAGTACGGCAACCTCGCCACGGCAGACGGAGCAGTGTCCGCACTGGCCCGGTGCCTGCTCGTCGGCAAAATATCGGGCCAGCTCCTGACTCAGGCAGTGGCTTGATGTAAAAAAGGCCAGCAAGGCTTGCAGCCGGGCCAGTTCACTCAGTTCCTTCTTCTCGAACAGGGCATAGAGCTCGTCTGCCAATGCATTGACATCAACATCTTGGCGCAGCACCCGATAGACATCGGTCATCTGCTTGCTCTCCAGCTCTATCCAGCCTTGTTGTTGCAGATAATCCAGGGCTGCTGCCGCACGGTGCCGTTCCCCCTGATAACCCTGCCAGAGGGCATCGAAGTCCATGGTGCACCAGCTGCGGGCCTGCGGTGCACAGGCAAACAGCTGCTCCAGAAACTGGCGTCGGTCGGGATTGAAACGGGTCAGGATCTCGGCCTTGTCCAGCACGAACTTGAAGCGATATTCGGCGAAGTAGCTGTAGGCCGGCATGATGACACCCGCCATTTCCAGATAGACCAGCAGGGTCTTGAGCGGCAACTGGCGGATGTTGGTGTCGTTGGAGAGACGCAGCAGACCAAACTCCCACTCGCTGCCACTTTGCGACAGGATCTCGAGCAGCGTCACTATGGCGGCGCGATCGGGCGTATCCCCGTACACGAAATTCTCCAGCACGGGGAGCTGTGCGCGATTGGCCAGCACTATGCAGCGGGAAGGGTGTCCATCCCGGCCGGCACGGCCAATTTCCTGACTGTAGTTTTCGATGGATTTGGGCAAGTCATAGTGGATGACCCGGCGAATGTCCGCCTTGTCGATCCCCATGCCAAAGGCGATGGTGGCGACAATGCAGTCCACCTTGCCAGCCATGAAGTCATGCTGGATCTGGCTGCGCAGGGTCGAGTCGAGCCCGGCGTGATAGGCACTTGCCCTGATCCCTGCCCGCCGCAGCAGGTCGGCACAATGCTGCGCCGTGTGTTGCAAGGTGACATAGACGATGGTGGGGGCCGTAGGCTCTCGTCGTACTTCTGCTTGCAGCCAGTCATCACGCGCCTCGGCGGGCAGCGGCACGACCCCCAGATCCAGGTTGGCGCGATAAAAACCGGTGACGACCAGTCCCTCATCCTCGATGTCGAATTTGGCCTGCATGTCGGCCATGACAGCCGGGGTGGCGGTCGCGGTCAGCAACAGTACCTGAGGTATCTTCAGCTCGTGGCGATAAGCGGGCAGCTTGAGATAGTCGGGTCGAAAGTTGTGGCCCCACTCCGAGATGCAGTGCGCTTCATCCACTACCAGCATCGACAGCGGCACCTGCTGGATGAAGCGACGAAAGCGCTCGTTCTTGAGTCGCTCTACCGAGATCATCAGGATCTTGAGCTGACCGTCACTGACCTGCTGCATCACGCGGCGGCTCTCTTCCGGCGTCTGGCTCGAATCCAGGGTAGCTGCGGCGATCCCCTTGCTGTGCAAGAAGGCGAGCTGGTCGTGCATCAGCGCGATCAGCGGGGAAATCACCAGGGTCAGATGGGGCAGGGCGAGGGCAGGCAGCTGATAACAGAGGGATTTGCCGGAGCCGGTGGGGAAGATGGCAGCCGCACTCTGGCCTGCCAGCAACCGGCTGATCACCGCCTCCTGACCGGGCCTTAACTGGTCGAAGCCGAAGTGACGGGTCAAGAGGGATGAGATCATGGCAAGGACTCCAGCGCAAAACTGCCATGATATCACCGCCGGGGAATGCCTGAACGGCCCTTCAGAGGAAAACAGCGTCCATTTGGGCGTTGTTGATATTGTGTTATCGCATTGCTGTGGTTTTTTTGTGAGGTAAACCGGATATTTTTCAGTGATTATGTGGAAAAAAGCGATTGCAGATGGGATATTCCTTGTCCGTAACCCCGTGTGTTTCCGGACTGGCTCAATAGAAGGCTTGCCGGGGCAGACGACGCCAGCCTGTGACATGGGTGTCGCCTGGTGTAGTGGTTGCCAACAGGACTAATGATTCACGCACTTCGGTGCTCAGGGACTATTTGATGACACAACAACACCCCCTCATGAGACTGGTCAACAGCACCAGTCTGGTAAGCCAGATCCTGGTCGGTCTGGTATTCGGTATCCTCCTTGCCATGTTCATGCCCGAATGGGCCAAAGCAGTCGGTCTGCTCGGCAGCCTGTTTGTCGGTGCACTGAAGGCGGTCGCGCCGCTGCTGGTATTCGTGCTGGTGATGGCGGCGATCATCGGCCACAAGCAGGGCCAGAAAACCAATATTCGCCCGCTGCTGGCCCTCTACCTGTTCGGTACCTTCGCCGCGGCCCTGGTGGCGGTGATTGCGAGCTTCCTGTTTCCCACCACCCTGCATCTGGTGGCCAACACGGCGGACATCACGCCGCCAGGGGGCATCACAGACGTATTGCAAACCTTGCTGTTCAACATAGTGACCAACCCGATCAAAGCGCTGATGGATGCGAACTATATTGGCATTCTGGCCTGGGCCATCGGCCTGGGCATCGCCATGCGTCACGCCAATGACAGCAGCAAGGCCCTGATCACCGACCTTTCCCACGGTGTCTCTGCCATCGTCAAGGTAGTGATCCGCTGCGCGCCCCTCGGTATTCTGGGGCTGGTGGCATCCACTCTGGCCGAAACCGGCTTCGATGCCTTGTTCGGTTACGCCCAGCTACTGCTGGTGCTGATTGGCTGCATGCTGTTCATCGCCTTGGTGGTCAACCCGCTCATCGTGTTCTGGAAGATCAGACGCAATCCCTATCCGCTGGTGCTGACCTGCCTCAAAGAGAGCGGCGTGACCGCCTTCTTTACTCGCAGCTCCGCCGCCAACATCCCGGTCAACATGGCGCTGTGTGAAAAACTGCGTCTGCCGGAAGATACCTATGCGGTCTCCATTCCGCTGGGCGCCACCATCAACATGGCCGGCGCCGCTATCACCATTACCGTGCTTGCCATGGCGGCGGTGCACACACTGGGGATGGAAGTGGATCTGGCTACCGCTGTGCTGCTCTCTGTGGTGGCCACCATCAGTGCCTGTGGCGCCTCCGGTGTGGCTGGTGGCTCCTTGCTGCTGATCCCGCTGGCGTGCAGCCTGTTTGGCATCGGCAACGACATCGCCATGCAGGTCGTTGCCGTGGGCTTCATTATAGGTGTGTTGCAAGATTCTGCCGAGACAGCCCTCAACAGCTCCACCGACGTGCTGTTCACCGCAGCTGCCTGTATGGCCGAAGATGAAACCCTGCTGGATACCGCGCCGCTGCCAAGCCGCGAAGCCTGATAGTCAGCTTCATCAAACCATTGAAAACGCCCTCTTGTGAGGGCGTTTTTTTATGTGTGCTATCGCTGGCCGAGTGCATCAGGATATGAGATCCCTTCGATGGGATGGAAGCGTGTGGGCTGAAGGTCATGGCGTAAACAGGGGCTAGCTTGCCAACAGACATACCCGCCGGATGGGCTAGCTGTCAGCCGCTTTCCATGTCCGGCCAGGGGATCCTGTCATGAAAGGAGCAAGGAGTGTGGCTGGGGTGTTCAAGGGAGACAAGCTGCGCGCCGGACAGGCAATGCGGTAAGAGCTGGCCGAGCCGTGTATCTCGAAGGCACCCTGGCTGAGCCGAGTCCCGCATCGCCAAGGGCTGGGTCTATTGCGTTCGTGGATAGCGGCATTGCCGCTGGAGAGTGCGGTTTACCATTGCAGGAATGGGTTATTTGTGCATAAAAAATGCCCGCCATCACAGGCGGGCATTTGCTTTACCGTTATGGTCTGTTGATTAGCCAAACAGCTGGTAAAGGATGGCGGAGATGGCAATGGTACCCATCAGAGCAACAAACGCGTTGCTGATGTGTCCCTGGTATTTCGCCATGGCTGGCACGCGTTTGATGGCGTACATCGGCATGATGAACAGAATGGTGGCGATGATGGGGCCACCCAGAGATTCAATCATGCCCAGGATGGAGGGGTTGGCAATGGCCGTGCCCCACAGGGTGAGGACGAAGAAGGCGATGATGAACATCTCCACCTTCTTGTGGTTCGGCTCTTTGCCGGATTTGCGCATGTTTTGGACGATCATCCCTTTCAGACCTTCACGGGCACCCAGGTAGTGGCCAAAGAAGGAGGATACGATGGCGACAAACGCAACCAGCGGACCGAAGTAGGAGATGAGGGGGCTTGCGTGCTGGTTCGCCAGATAGGAGAGCACGGCAATGTTCTGTGACTTGGCTTCTGCCAGCTGGGCCGGGGTCAGGCTCATGACGCAGGAGAAGACGAAGAACATCACGAAGCCCAGCAGTATGGTGGCAGTGCGCTTGAGAATGGCATCGGACTTCTCGACCGCATGTTCGCCATGATCACGACGCTGGGCCAAAGAGAAGCTGGAGATGGCAGGGCTGTGGTTGAAGGAGAACACCAGTACCGGGATGGTCAGCCACAAGGTAGTGGCGAAATCCTTGGCAGACGGCACCTGGGACAGGGCGGCACCCGTCCAGTCAGGGATCAGGTAGAAGGAGATACCGACCAGGATGGCGATGAGCGGGTAGACCAGGAACTCTGTGACCTTCAGCATCAGCTTCTCGCCAGCCAGCATCACAGACATCATGCCCATGATCAGCACGATGGAGAGGATCCAGCGCGGAGGGGCAGCCATCTGCAACTGGTTGACCATGAAGCTTTCGACCGTGTTGGTGATACCGACACCGTAGATCAGCACTATGGGGTAGATGGCAAAGAAGTAGAGCAGGGTGATTAATTTACCTGCGCCCACCCCGAAATGCTCTTCCACTACTTCGGTGATGTCGGCATTGGGTCGCTTGGACGAAAGTACAAAACGGGCCAGGCCACGGTGGGCCAGATAGGTCATGGGACCGACCAGCAGCGCCATGACCACCAGTGGCCAGAAGCCACCCATACCAGCATTGATGGGCAGAAACAGGATACCCGCGCCGACGGCAGTGCCGAACAGGCTGATAACCCAGGTAGAGTCTTGTTTGCTCCAACCGCGAGATTGGATTGAGCTCGTTCCTTGCTCCTGTGCGGCTGCAACGTCCTGTGCGCCTGTGACTGTATTTGACATGTGTCTCACCCCGAATGTGTGTTTTTTGTTGAGTCGGCGCAAGGATACGGTTTTTTTAATCAAAAATGTTGATCAAATTCACCTTTGCGAGGGATAAACCCTCACACTTTTATAGAAATGTGATCGAAAGAATAAAAAATCAATTTTTTTTTAGAAATCTATACGTTAGTTTATTGTTAACGCGCAAATATTGCACTGAAATATGTTTGCAAAATGTTACGTGGCAAGTTGGTGGGATAGCTGGCGGATCATGCTGGCAGTCGCCCCCCAGATGAAGTGATCCTGCCAGGGTATCCAGTAGATGGTGTGCAGCTGATTGGCCCTTGGAATGGTCAGGGCTATGTGGTGGCGTGGGTCCAGCAGATGATGGAGTGGTACTTCAAAGGCCTGAGCCACTTCATCCTGGCTCAAGGTGAGCTGATAATCGGCGGCAACCAGCCCCAGCACCGGCAACACATCGTATTGGGAAATTGTATTGAGGGGGGCCAGGGTACCGATGATCTCGACCTGAGCCGGTATGATGCCCAGCTCCTCCCAGGTCTCCCGCAATGCCGTGTGGATCAGGGTGTGATCGCCCGGATCCTGCCGACCGCCAGGAAAGCTTATCTGTCCCGCGTGATGTCGCAGGTGTGCGCTGCGGCGGGTCAGCAGTAGTTGCAAGCCGTCGGCCCGCTCCACCAGCGGCAGCAAGACAGCGGCAGGTTTGAGCCCTGCCACCGTCAGGCGATGGGCTGGGGCAGGGCGTTGCAGTAAAAAGCGGGTCAGCAGTTCGGCGCGGTCCATCTTGTTTATTCTCTCGAATCGTCTCTCAATCCTGCGCTTGGGCCTCTTTCATGGTCACTCCGTTAGCCATTCTGTCAGCTTCTCAGCTTATCCAGCAACGGCAGTATGCGGGCCACCTTGTCATAGGTTTCCTGATATTCACTGTCCACATCGGAGTCGGCGATGACACCGCCCCCGGCCCAGCAGTGCAGTTGGCCGTCTGCCGCTATCAGAGTGCGGATGCAGATGCTGGTGTCCATCCGGCCATGCTGGCTCAGATAGCCGATGCTGCCACAGTAAGCGTTGCGGCGCTGGGGCTCCAGCTCCTCGATGATCTCCATGGCCCTGATCTTGGGGGCGCCGGTGATGGAACCGCCCGGGAAACAGGCGCGCAGCAGATCCACCGCCTGCCAGCGGCTATCCAGCTCGCCGTGGATGGTGGACACCAGATGATGCACCGCCGGGAACGACTCCACGGCAAACAGGCTGGGCACGCTGACGGAGCCCGGACGGCTCACCCTGCCGATATCGTTGCGCAGCAGATCCACGATCATCAGATTCTCTGATCTGTCCTTGTCGGCGCCAGCCAGTTCGAGGGCGCTGGCCTGGTCTTGCTGCGGATCGGCAAGTCGGGGGCGGGTACCCTTGATGGGCTTGGTTTCGATATGACGATCATCAAGCAGCAGAAACCGCTCGGGGGAGAGGCTTAGAATGGCGCTCTGTGGCAGGCGAACAAAGGCCGAGAACGGAGCCCGGTTGGCGCGGGACAACACCTGATAAGCCTGCCACTCATCGCCGCAATAGGCGGCGCTGAAGCGCTGGGTCAGGTTGATTTGATAACAGTCCCCGGCACTCAGGTAAGCCTGTACCCGCGCAAATTTCTCTCCGTACTCGGCGCGGCTCATGTTGCTGCGCCACTCGCTCTGCAGGGCAAATGGCGGTGTTGGCATCTCGTGCTGCGCGGCCAGCCACTGCAGCCGGCGATGGAGGCCTGCTTCATCGCCCCAATGCACCAGCTGCCAGGCGCCGCTTGCTACGTTGCGCAGCAGGGCCCAGTCATAGATGCCGACTGCCATGTCCGGCACGGACACATCCTGTGCGGCCAGTGTCGGCAATCGCTCGAATCGACGGCCAAGATCATAGCCAAACAGCCCGAGGACGCCGCCAATAAAGGGCAATTCGTCACAGTGCGGTGCTTTCTCGCCCAGCAGATCCCGTTGCCATTGTGCCAGCAGGGTCAGGGGATCCGTGTCAAACGACAGACACTGTTCGCCCCGGGTTATCCAGGTCAGTGGCCCCTCTGTCTGCAGGGTTGCCAGCGGGTCGGCGCTGATGATGTCAAAGCGGTTGTCCGCTCCCTGCGGGCCGGCCGATTCGAGCAACATGGCCCAGGGCTGATGATGCAGACGGGCAAACAACGCATGCAGCGCTGTCTGGTGATCAAAGTGGTGGATATGAAGAGTTGGTTTCATTTTTTGTTACACAGGCAACAGTTTGCACCCTGCTCCCTAGCCGGTATGGGGGGGCAAGCGTATCATAGGCATCGGAATTTTTAGAACAAACACGCCGTTGTCTATCGGGCCGACAGGCATATCGCCTGACACTATGACACCGAAGCACGGCTCATATGGAAGCCCTTGCTCTGTCACCACGACGGAGACAAGGACCAGTGAGGATGATATGAGCATCATTAAAAAACAGGATTTTATCGATTCCGTCGCCGACGCCCTGCAGTACATCTCCTACTATCACCCCCTCGATTTCGTCCATGCCGCCAAGGCTGCCTATGACCGTGAGGTCAACCCGGCCGCCAAGGATGCCCTGGCCCAGATCCTGATCAACTCCCGCATGTCAGCCGAAGGGCATCGTCCCCTGTGCCAGGATACCGGTATCGTTACCTGCTTCGTCAAGATAGGCATGCAGGTGCAGTGGGACAGCGACATGACGGTGCAGGAGATGGTGGATGAGGGGACGCGCCGTGCCTACACCAATCCGGACAACCCGCTGCGCGCCTCCGTGCTGGCCGACCCGGCCGGCAGCCGCAAGAACACCAAGGATAACGCCCCTGCTGTCGTGCATATCGACATGATCCCGGGCAACAAGGTGGAAGTGAGCATAGCGGCCAAGGGCGGCGGCTCCGAGAACAAATCCAAGATGGTGATGCTCAACCCATCCGACGATGTTGTCGAGTGGGTACTGAAAACAGTGCCGACCATGGGCGCCGGCTGGTGCCCGCCCGGTATGCTGGGCATCGGCATTGGTGGCACCGCCGAGAAGGCGGCCGTGCTGGCCAAGGAAGCCTTGATGGAGCACATCGATATTCAGGAACTTATCGCCCGTGGTCCCAAGACCACCGAAGAGAAGCTGCGGGTCGAACTCTATGACAAGGTCAACAAGCTCGGGATCGGTGCTCAGGGTCTGGGCGGCCTCACCACAGTGCTGGACGTGAAGGTCAAGAGTGCCCCGACCCATGCCGCCTCCAAGCCGGTGGTGATGATCCCCAACTGCGCCGCCACCCGCCATGTCCACTTCGAGCTGGATGGCTCGGGGCCGGCCGAGTTGACCCCGCCGAAACTGGCCGATTGGCCGGAGATCACTCGCGAAGCCGGGGCCAATGTGCGCCGTGTCAATGTTGACGGTATCACCAAGGCGGAGCTCGCCAGCTGGAAGAGCGGCGACACAGTGCTCCTCTCCGGCAAGATCCTTACCGGTCGTGATGCAGCCCACAAGCGCATTGCCGACATGTTGAAAAATGGCGAGGGTCTGCCGGAAGGGGTAGATTTCACCAACCGTTTCATCTACTACGTTGGTCCGGTCGATGCGGTTCGTGACGAAGTGGTTGGCCCTGCCGGCCCCACGACGTCCACCCGAATGGACAAGTTCACCGACATGATGCTGGGGGAAACCGGCCTCATCGGCATGATCGGCAAGTCAGAGCGTGGCCCCAAAACTGTCGAGAGTATCAAGCAGCATAAAGCCGTTTATCTGATGGCCGTGGGGGGGGCAGCCTACCTGGTCGCCAAGGCGATCAAGAAGTCGCGGGTGGTGGCTTTTGCAGACTTGGGTATGGAAGCCATCTACGAGTTCGAGGTGGAAGATATGCCAGTGACGGTGGCTGTTGATTCTCAAGGCAACAATATCCACGAAACAGGCCCGGCCTACTGGTCGGCCAAGATTGCCGAGCTGGATGGCAAGCTCTCCTGAGCGTCGTGTTGAGCCAGGGCCAAGGATACTCGTATCATTCCTGTGGGGTGGCACGAGCAAACGACCAGGCCGTCTGTGACATTGGATGACAGCGTAAAAAGGCGACCTCAGGGTCTAATGCCAGTCAGTTAAGCCTGACTGGCATTGTTTTTATTGGCTTTTTTTACACTGTATTTCTGTGGCCTTGGCTTCACGCAGCGGGGGTAACTTCGTTCCCTTCGTGCCGGCAGCACAAACTGCC